>JBEKCP010000393.1:0-6033 GCA_050014815.1 Thermoguttaceae bacterium
GCCCCAATGACCGTCCAGGTGAACAAGAAGATGATGAGGACAAGGACGGCACCCGCGTCCCTGATGTCGCGAATATCCGGGCGCCCAACCAAATCAACAACTATCGCGAACATCACGAAGGGGAATAGGCATGCTCCCGCCACGATTGCCGCTTTTCTCGGCTTCTTGCCGCCGAACAAGAGGGGCTGCGCAAGACAGCAGCCCGTAAACGTGATGAGCATCGCCGTCATCGTGTAGGGGCCGGCCTGCAGCAGTTGAAGGCACCGGAGCAGGCCGGCGTAGACGGCCGTGAGAACCAGCATGGCGGCGATTCCGAATCTGCGGGGCACGCCCACGCCGCGCTCGGCCGGCAAGCGGGCCGGGGCGGCCCCGGGTTCATCCGCGCTGCTCGGTGGTTCCATCGGAGAAGTCGCGCCGTTGTGCCATGTCGTCCGCCTGGCCCTTGCGCGCCATCCTAACCCCGCGGCGGAAACGGTGCAAGCCATGTAGCCGGCACACTCCGTGTGCCGGACTTCCGCACACGGAGTGTGCGGACTGCATGATATTGACCCGGCGCGTACTGGTCCTACAATACCCTGGCGTCTTTTCAACAAGTTCGGTTTCCTGTATTTGACGGGAGGGCATGGCATGAAATGGCTTTTCGACACGCGTGCCGGCGGGGCCGGCTTGATCTTGCGCCTGGGACTGGGAATCGTCATGTTTCCGCACGGCATGGGAAAGCTGCTGGGCTGGTTCGGCGGGCCGGGGTTTGCCGCGAGCTACCAGATGTTCACCCAGAACATGCACATCCCCGCGGTGCTCGCCGTCCTGGTGATCCTGGCCGAGTCGCTGGGGGCCGTCGGGCTGATCGTCGGCTGCCTGACCCGCATCGCGGCCTTCGGACTGGCCTGCGACATGATCGGGGCCATCGCCATGGTCCATTGGCACAACGGCTTCTACATGAACTGGTTTGGGCAACAAGCGGGCGAGGGATACGAGTACCATTTGTTGGCCATCGCCATTGGTCTGGCGCTCACAATCGCGGGCGCCGGATGTTGCTCGATCGACCGGCTCATCGCCTGGCTCTTCTTTCGCAAGGGCGAATCTGGTATCGAATGAATTGACGTCTTCCGCAGCCCAGGCGTTCCGAGACAGTCCAACCTTTATGATGTTGATTTTCAACGGGTTACGGCGACTGGACAGTTGGAGTTCTGCCGGGAGAATTCCGTTGATCGGCAGAGGTCGCGGATTTGCGTTTCATGGGCATATCGCTCTTGGCTTCACCGGCGGTTTCGGCGACAATGGGGCTGGGAAAAGGTGACAGGCACCTTTTGCCGGGACCAACCTCCGGTTGGTACCCGCCCTTCGGGTGCTTCGCACAAAAGGTGCCTGTCACCTTTTCCCGGAGGTTCCATTCCACGGAAGGGATGGTGCATGCGCCGCAAAAGCCGTCGCGCCCGAGATTATTTCGTCTATGTCGCCCTCCGCATCTTGATCTGCATCGTGCAGGCACTGCCGATGGAGATTGGCCGGGGCCTGGCGCGGGGTATGGCCTGGCTGTTCGACGAGGTGCTCCGGCTGCGGGCCGAGGTGGTCGAGGAGAACCTCGCCCACGCCTTCCCGGACCTCTCGGCCGCCGACCGCCGGGGGTTGGCGCGGCGGATGTGGGAACACCTGTTCCTGCTGGCCTTCGAGGTCGTCCATATTCCGCGGAAGATCCACCAGACGAACTGGCGGCAGTATGTCCGCCTGAGCGGCGTGGCGCCGTTGGTGCGGCTCCTATTGAGCCCGCGGCCGGTCATTGTGGTGACGGGCCATTTCGGCAACTTCGAGTTGGGCGGCTACGCCTTGGGAATCCTGGGCTTCCCGACCTACACCGTCGCCCGAAACCTGGATAATCCCTATCTGGACCGCTACCTGTCGCGGTTCCGCGGGGCCACGGGCCAGTTCCTCATTCCGAAGAACGGCGGATACGATCAGATCCTGGACGTGCTCTCCGGCGGCGGGACCATGGCCCTCTTGGCCGATCAGCATGCGGGAGACAAGGGGTGTTGGGTCGAGTTCTTCGGTCGGCCGGCCTCGGCCCACAAGGCAATCGCCCTGCTGGCCCTGGAGCACGATGCCCCGGTGGCCGTGTGCTATGCCCGGCGCCTGGACCGGCCCATGCGATTCGAGATGGTCGCCCACGCCATGGCCGATCCGTGCGACGCGGCGGACGGGATCGGCACGGTCCGCGACCTGACCCAGTGGTACACCCGGAATCTGGAGGAAGCGATCCGAAGGGCGCCGGAGCAGTATTGGTGGGTACACCGGCGGTGGAAAGGCCCGGGCAAGAAGCGCCCGGATCTGAAGAAGGCGGCGTGATGCCCACAGCAACTGAGCCACGGATGCGACACGGATCAAACACGGATGTTTCAGAAAACAGATCGTTTGAAGCCGATCTACGATCTGCCGTAGGCGATCATTCGATCTGTGTTCGATCCGTGTTTCATCCGTGGCTGAATCCGGAAGTCATTCTTTGGCCGGGCCTTGGCTACGTCTCTTTCCGCAGCACGCTGCCGTGGGCGACCTGTTGGAAACCCAACTTGTGGTAGAGCCCCAACGCGGCGACGTTGTGCTGCATGGTCTGGATCTCGATGGTGGTTACGCCCTCGTGGAAGAAGTGGCGAAAGGCCTCGCCCAGGAGGAACATGGCGACGCCGCGGCGGCGGAACGACTCTTCGACCCACACGTCGATGAGGCCCAGCGATTTGGGCCGCGCCGTGACGGGCAGCAGGTCCATGTCGCGGAAGGTGGCCGCGGCGACCGCGGGACCGCCGCTGCGGGGCACGATCTCCAGCCGTATCAGGTCGAACGCGCCCAGCGTGCAGGCCTCCCACCAGTTCCGCGACGGCGGGTCCACGACGATCTCGACGAGCATCTGCCGCCGGATCTGCATCTGGCGGCGGTCCACCGTGGCCTCGAACGTGCTCAGGTCCCGCTGGAGCAGGATCGTCCGGTCGATCTCCCGATAGCCGGCCGACGCGTAAACCCCTTGGGCGACCACGTCGGACTCCAGCACGCCGGGCAAGTCGCTGCCGCCGTAGAGGCCCAGGTAGAAGCTGCTCAGCGGCTGGATCCCGCCGCCGTAGAGCACCTTGGCGCCGCGGCGGCGAAGATAATCCTCGCAGCGCTCCAGGAGGCCCCGGGCGATCGCGGCCTCATCGCAGTCGGGCCGCGTGAGGACAACGTAGGTTGTCCCCAGCTCGGTCGACACGCCGTCGCCCGTATCGGTGGAGCCGAAGCCGGCATGGGCGAACCCGACGGCCTGACCGCCCTCCCAGGCGAGGATCAGCCCCGGATAGTCGAAATAGAGCTTGGCATAGACGTGCTGCTCGAGCAAATCGGTCGAGACGGGCTGAAAGAGGCGGGCCTGCCCACCCCGGCTCCTCCAGATGGAGCAGATTGCCGGCGGATCGGTATTGCGAAACGCACGGTAGGTCAACATCGCCTCTGTCCCTGCCATCGACGGCGGCGGCCGCGGAGTGATTGATTATAGATCGGCAGCCCGCGGTTAGCCAGTCATGCAGCCGGCACACTCCGTGTGCCGGATTCCGCACACGGAGTGTGCGGGCTACGTAGTGCTATCGGGGCCAGAATGGCTGCCAGGCGAGGGCCCCAGTGCTGAACGCTGTAGTGTTCCACCACCCGCTGCCGGGCGGCCGCCCCCATCTGGTTTCGCAGGGCAGGATCGGCGGCCAATCGAGCGACCGCCGCGGTCCACTCGGCGGGAGTCGAGGCCAGGAACCCGGTTCGGCCGTCGATCACCAGCCGGTGATGGATGCCAACCGGATTGGCCACCACCGGCAGCCCGGCCGCCATGTATTGAAGCACCTTCAGGCCGCACTTTCCGAGGCTCCATAGGTCGTCGGGCAGCCAACTGATGCCGATATCGGCCTCGGCCAACTCGTCGGCCTCGGCCTCGGCCGACCATGGCCGCAGCGAAAGGCGGACTCCAAGCGATGGCGGGGCCGTGTCGCAGATCAGCCGCAGGTCGATGCCGGGCAGTGCCTTCGCCACGGCGCCCAAATGCTCGCGGATGCACCCCAGCGACGGGAGCATGGCCCGCTGGCCGATCCAGGCCAGACGGACGGCCGCCCCCGTGCGGCAGTGCGCCGCCGGAGGGTACCATCGCGGCTCGACACAGGTGGGGACATGGTGGACCCGCCCGGGATCGGTGTACGCCGCCGCGTACTGCCGCAAGTACTCGTTGCCGGCCAGCACCGCATCGGCGACGCGGACGGCCAGGCGAAATCGCGCCAGCCGCATCGGGCTCAGCGCCCCGCCGGTGCTGAAGCTGTCGCGGAAGAACAAGGCGTCGTCCACGTCGTAGACAAGCCGCCGGCAGAGCCGCCGGAGCACGAGCAACTGCCATCGCGGCAGCAGCCTCCGCTGGAGGATGACCAGGTCGGCCCGGCCGGCCCTGACAAATTGCCCCAGTCGCGCCGGCAGGTGCTTCGAGAGCGGGAGGGCCTCCAGAAACAAACCCTCCTGGGCCATCGACCACGCCAAGGCGCTCAGGCGATAGCGAAAGCAAACGTGGTCGGCACTCTCGATCAGGGCCAGGACCTTCATGGCCGGGATCGTAGCAGAATCGCCCCGGCGAAAGAAGAGCAAACCGGGGAATTACTCGAAGTGATAATCGCTGGCGGAGGAGGAGGCGACGAATCGCCGCTCGGAGGGCAGGCCGGCCGCCCGCCAAATCTTCTCCATCGCCTCGCCGACCTGCTTGACGACGACGTCGCGCCGACGGCTTGGCAGCACGCCCCGCGATGGTTTCGGCGTGACGGGACCGTCGTAGCCGATCTCTTTCAAGTAGACGAGCAGCGTGACCAAGTCGAGTCGCCCGCCGTCCGTGCCCGGCAGCAGCCGGGATTTCTCGTCCAGGTCGCTTGGGGCCACGCCGGCGGGCATGTCGGCCATCTGCACGGCCACGATCTGGGCCGGATCAATCTTGCGGACGCTGTCCAGCGATCCGCCCGAAGCCACGATGTCCCAGAGGTCCAGCACGAGACCGATGTTAGGAGCGGCCGCCATGTTCACCAGCAGCATGAGGGCGTCCAGGTCGTGAATGAACTGGAATGCCTGGTTCTTGCGGAGATACTCGGCGGCCTGGAAGGCCACCCCCAGACGGACCCCCGAGGGCTCCAGGGCCTTGCAGATCTCTTGGAACCGGCGACGGTGGAACTCGAAGTTCTCATGATAGGGCCGCTTGTCGCCGGCAGGCAACAGCGTGATGGCGGCTCGCGTACACCCGACGGCGGCGGCAGCCTGGGCATAATCCGGCAGCTTCTTGAGGTCCTTCTGATACGTCTCCTCGTCGGCATCCCAGTCCACCGGCAGTTGGAACGTGCCCAGGCGGATCTTGGCGCTATCGAACAGTCGCCGGGCGTAGGGCATGCCTTTCAGGCGTGCCCGGGTGGCAAAATCCGTCACGTTCAGGTCCATCCCGCCAAAGCCGTAAGTCAGGGCCAGCTCAATGAGTTCGCTTTGATGACCGGTAACGCCGAGGGCCGTGGGGCTGAGGTTCTTGAACATGAAAATGGCTCCGCCGATATCGAGGAAAATGACTCTGGTTCTGCCGAGCCTTGCTCGCGGCTCGGTGGGAAGACGAGAGATTATCGCACCGCAGCCGGGGTTTTCCAAGGGGGGCGGCCGGGAACCGCCGGCTACCGGTAGTGTCGGCCGGGATTCCAAGGCCATGCGCCGCAGCAGGGGGTGGGGTCCCCCAGGCGGAAAGAGCGTTGGGAACTTCAGGCCTGAGCCCGGCATCGTCCTCGGCGGAGTAGCCGGTGGTTCTTCCTGGGTCTCCGCCAATGCCCAGTATGCTCAAAATGCCAAGTCCGCCGCAACCCCCCAGCAAATCTTGCGGTTCTGCTAGGGATTGGGGGGAGGGCGGAAGAGTGCGAAGCCGCGACCCCCGCGACGCAGTCGCGGGGCTTTCCTAATCCCCAATCCCCAATCCCCAATCCCCAATCCCCAATCCCCAATCCCCAATCCCCAATCCCCAATCCC
>JBEKCP010000394.1:0-17268 GCA_050014815.1 Thermoguttaceae bacterium
TAAAGAGCGGTTTCAGGCCTCGGTGCATACGAGCGAAGGCCGCAAGACGCTGGAGGGAACGGTGTGGCCGGACCCCCGAGAGGACGCCCAATCCGGCCCTTTGGTGGCGTGGCGCTGCGAGCTTCAGGCAGCCGAGGACGCCATTCGAAGCGCGTCCGACGGCCCCAACGCTGTCGACGCTCTAAGGGCCATCGCGGCGGTTTGGGAACGCCTCGACAAGGCCGCGGAACTGGCTGCGGCAAGAAGCCGTATTCTTGTCGGGAAGGTGGACATGCCGGCCCTTGCACCGGTCCCGAGGTGGTTCGCCGATCAAGAGGGAAAACTGTGCAATGGAGACGAGGGGGAAATCGCCGCGAACCCGTTAGCGATCAGGAGCACGGAGCTCTTGATTCGCGCAGTAATTGCAAGGGCGGCGCAACGCCACATACCCATGGCGGAACTGGACACGGGCCCATTGGGACGCGTCGTGGTCGACTGGCAGATTCCGGAGAAGAGGCTGCGGTGGTTGGTCGAGGCACTTGACATTCCCTGGCCTTCTGCGAAGGTTTATCAGGTCGCCTGCCGAGTCACGGCGGACGGTGCGAGGGCCGCGGATACGCACATCTTTTATAACGCCTTCGACGCGGTCGATTCGTTGGTTGACCATCTGGGCGTCGAATAGGGCGTCTGCCACATGTGTCAGGATTGCATCGACCAGCAGGCACCCCCGTCCGGCTTGAAGGTCGGTGATTGCGTTGAATCAGGCGAGTTCTTGAGGAACCTCAAGAAGGAGCATGTGGTGAAGCGCTACGCGGGCGACGACGACGAAAACCCTGCCTATGGGTTCAAGTTGAGCAAGAAGCACTGGAAGTATGCCGACGTTCAGCAAGGGGCCTTGTCTGTAAACCTGCGATCGTGCATTCGAACGGAGCGGTGCTCAATTGCACTGCACCCCGGGGGCGAGGATTACTTTCACGTCGCCATAATTGATCTAGGCGCGATCAATGGGTCAGCGGTGTTCCCGCCGCTCGTTGCCCAGTACAGACCAATCGAGGAGATTCCGAACCGGTGCCATTTCGAAATCATTCCGCGCGACGGCACAGTTCTCCAATGGATGGAGGTGGCCGTTTGGCTCGACGCCCCCTTCCCTCCCGCGGCCAAGCTTCCCGCAACTGCAAAAGAGAAGAGAACCGCGGCCGCCGAGTATGCCAAGTATCGTCACTACTTTAACGTTCGGCGTTGGGTGCGCGGGAAGGACGGAGTCTTGCAATAGGCCCTTGACTCATCAGGCGGGGACTTCCACCGAGATCGTTTCCCACATCGCATTGCCCGGCGCGTCCTTCTGCGCGTTCTCGCGGTACGATTGAAGGAGCAGCTCGACGGCCTCCTTGATGTTCGCGCGGGCCTCCTGGATATCTCGACCTTGCGTTACCGCGCCCGGCAACTCCGGGACGGTAGCCATGACCCAACCGTCCTCGGTCGCTGTATAGACCACGTGGTGATCGTGCCTCATCGGCGCAACCTCCCGACGGATGCGATGTCAACACTGCATTATACCATCGCGACGCCTGACCTGTCAGGGCGGCCGGAGCCATCCCTGCCGCACCGCTTGACAGACTCGTTTCCCGCGTATAGCATGGCCGTTGTGGACTGTGGGAGGAATCCGTGATGCCCGATCGCGCGAACGATTGGTTGGCCCAAGCTCAGCGGGACCTGGAGCAGGCCATGGCGTCATGCAACGAAGGGCGCCACGAGTGGGCGTGCTTTGCAGCCCAGCAGTCGGCAGAAAAGGCCGTCAAGGCGCTGCACCTGTCCTTGGGGCAAGAGGCATGGGGCCACGTCGTAGCCAGGCTGCTCTCGGAGTTGCCTGGCGGGGTTGACGCAGCTCTGGTCGAAAAGGGAAAGGTGCTCGACAACTTCTACCTCCCGACCCGCTATGCCAACGGCCATCCCGAAGGCGCGCCGTTCGAACATTACGGGCCGCTGCAAAGCGGCGAGGCGATCAATCATGCCCGTCAGATCCTTGAATTCGTCCGTGTTCGTATGGCCCAGCCGGGCTGAGGTGGACGAGGCCCTGCGGGCATGGGCGCCGGCGGCGGTCGCCCAACACCCGGCAACGGTTCGGCTCGGCTGCTTCGGTTCCTACTGCCGGCGTGATTGGGGCGTGGGAAGCGACCTGGACCTCGTGGCCGTCGTCGATTTCAGCGACAAACCATTCGAGCGACGATCCGCGGACTGGAACCTCCATGCTTTGCCCGTCCCGGCCGAGTTGCTCGTCTACACCGAGGACGAGTGGCGTCGGCTGCAAGGCGAGGGCGGACGCTTCGCGGCGACCATGGCGCACGAAGCCAAGTGGCTCTATGTGCGACCTTAACTCAAGGCGTAAACTACCATGGTTGACACGATGCGTGACGATCAAGACCAAGGCCGCCGGCCAGATTCCATGAGTTCCGGCCACAACGACGTTCGCGACCTGCTCCGCGTGGTTGGGCCGGTGGTGCTCGCTGTGGGCGTGATCTTCATGATCGTCGGCATCGGGAGCTTCTTCGCTTCGTTCGGCGGTTTTGGGCCGCCGCGTTACTTCTGGTGCGCCTTCGTGGGCATTCCGCTCATGGCCGTCGGCGGGGCCATTTGCCAATTCGCCTTTATGGGCGCCGTCAGCCGGTACGTTGCCGACGAGGTGGCGCCGGTCGGCAAGGACGTGGTCAATTACATGGCGGAAGGCACTCAGGACGCTGTCCGCACCGTGGCAGGCGCGGTGGCCGAGGGCCTTCGCGCCGGCTCGCCGGCACAGCAGTCGCACGGCATCCTCTGCCCCAAGTGCAACACGGCCAACGAAGCATCCGCCAAGTTCTGCAAGGGCTGTGGTGCGCCCCTGGCGCGATCGAAGCCGTGTCCCGGCTGCGGCGGGCCGAATGACCCCGATGCGCGGTTCTGCGACCACTGCGGAAAGGCGCTGGCCTGAATCCCTCCCCCGATGAAAACCCTCATCCTCGGCCTTGGCAACCCCCTGGTGAGCGACGATAGCGTCGGGCTCCGGGTGGCGGCCGAGTTGCGGAAGCTCCTCTCCGACCGGCCCGACGTCACGGTGGCCGAAGATTATTGGGGCGGCCTGCGGCTGATGGAGCAGATGGTCGGCTACGATCGGGCCATTGTCATCGACGCGATCCAGACGGGCGCGGCGCCCGGCACGCTCCACCATCTGGGCCCCGGCGACATCCCGACCCAGCGGAGCGCGTCCGCCCACGACATGAGCCTGCCGACCGCCCTGGCCCTTGGGCGACAAGCCGGGGTCTGCCTGCCCGAGGACCGCAATGTTCTCCTTGTGGGCATTGAAGCACAGGATATACTTAATTTTGGGGAGGCTTGCACGCCGGCCGTCGCGGCGGCGGTGCCCCGAGCCGTTGCGGACATACTGGCAGCCCTCGGCCGGGGGTCTGAGCCGGTGGACCGGCGGAAGTAATTTCTGTCGCGGAAGGTGGCGGAATTGTAGGATGTTTCCGCAACAGAAACGAAGTGGAAGAGTTCGGGGCCCGGCTGAAGACCGACATGCACGAACTTTCCATCGTCGAGGCCCTGATCGAGCAGGTCAAGCGGGAGTTGCACCGCGCCGGACAGCAGGGGCCGGTCAAGCGGCTGGAGTTGGTCGTGGGGCGGCTTTCGGGCGTCCACTCGCCGTCGCTTCGCTTCGCCTTCGAGCTGATCGCGCCCGGCACCGTGGTCGCGGGGGCGAAGCTGGACATCGCCGAGTCCGCGGCGGTGTGCTGTTGCCGCCGTTGTGGCGCCCGCGAGAAGATCGAAGAACTGGTTGCCGAGTGTCCCAAGTGCGGCAGCCCGGAGGTCTCCATCGAAGAAGGCCGGGAACTGCTGCTGCAAAGCATCGAGATTGATGAATGAGAATCGTCACTGCTAAGAACATCCTGAAGGCCAACGACCAGGTGGCGGCGGAGAACCGCGCCCGGTTCGAGGCCGCCGGCGCGTACGCCGTCAACGTCGTGGGATCGCCCGGCTCGGGCAAGACGACGCTCCTGGAAGCCCTCTTCCGCCACCTGGACGGGCGACTGCGACCCGCCGTGATCGAAGGCGACATCGCCGGATCGATCGACGCCGAGCGGATGGAGGCCATCGGCGTGCCTGTCGTGCAAATCAACACCGAAGGGGCCTGCCACCTCGACGCCCCGATGATCGCCACGGCCGTCCGGGAACTCGATCTGGCGGCCACGGACCTGCTGGTGATCGAGAACGTCGGCAACCTGGTCTGCACGGCGGGCTTCGATCTGGGCGAGCACCTGCGGATTGTAGTGCTGGGGATCACGGAGGGAGACGATAAGGCCGTCAAGTATCCTGCCATCTTCCAGGGCTCCGACGCCCTGGTGCTGACGAAGACCGATTTGCTGGCCCATACGAACTTCCGCGTCGAGCGAATCACGGCCGATATGAAGCGGCTGGCGCCCAATGCCCCGGTCTTTCAGGTCTCAGCCCTGACGGGCGAAGGCATCGGGCCGCTGGCCGACTGGCTGGCGGGAAGAGAGGGATTAGGGATTGGGGATTAGGGATTGGACCTGAATTGCCCGTTGTCCGTTGTCCGTTGCAACGGACAACAGACCACGGACCAATCCTATTCCTTCCCCGTGTGCAGGCCGCACTCGGTCTTCGCGGTGCCGCTCCAGCGGCCGGCCCGCTCGTCTTCCCCCGCCTGGACCGACCTGGTGCATGGCCAGCAACCGATGCTCGGATAACCCAAGTCATGGAGCGGATTGTAAGGGATCGCCTCGTCCATGATCCGCTTCCAAACATCCTTCTTGGTCCAACCGGCCAAGGGACTGATCTTCACCAGGCCGAATTTCTTGTCCCAGCGGACAATCGGGGTATCGGCCCGGGTCGGGCTCTGGTCGCGGCGGATTCCGGT
This sequence comes from Thermoguttaceae bacterium, assembly GCA_050014815.1. Classification (GTDB taxonomy): domain Bacteria; phylum Planctomycetota; class Planctomycetia; order Pirellulales; family Thermoguttaceae; genus JBEKCP01. The sequence goes on from JBEKCP010000394.1 coordinate 4,889, forward strand.
GGCCCAGGCGTCGTAGCGACCGGCGACGCGATGCAAGACGGTCACCTTCCGGTCGAAGCAGCAGCGGTCCGGGTCGTGCTTATAGACGGGCCCCCCGTGCCGGGCTTCATACTGCCCGACACTGAGCTCCGGCCGCTGGAGATCAATCACCATGCCGTATTTTTCGGCGATGCGGTCCCGCAGTTCGAGCGTCTCTTGGAATTGGTAGCCGGTGTCCAGGTTGAAGACGTAGACACCCGGTTCGATCCTGGCCAGCATCGAGATGATCACGCACCCTTCGGGCCCCAGCCCGGTAGCCATCGTAAACCGCGGAAAATACTTCTTGACCGCCCAGGCCAGGATGTCTTCGGGCCGGGCACCCTCCAATGCCTGACTCTGGGCAGCCAACCATTCGATTTCCTCGGGGCTGGGCGTTCGGACCTCGGCCGGTTGCGAGGTCTCCGGGCGTAGATTCTCGCGAGACGCCCTGGGGTGCGTAACCTCCATTGACGTTGGTGTTTCCATCATCGCTATGCTCATGGTCCCAGTCCTCCAACTCTGTGGCACAGGCATCTTGCTCGTGCTGCCGACGCCCATTGCGAGTTACTATATCACGCCGCCGGAAGGAAGTCAATAGTAGCATGATAAACAAACTGATGTATGTGGTCTATCCTATGCTATCGGCCATCCTTTGGGCGGGTCTTGACGGTCTACCTGGAAAAGTTTCCCTCCCCTCTGCGATGGGGGGCCTGAGCCGCAACCCGCTCCCGCCTGGCGATGCGAACGCGGGCCGTGCGCGGGTGTCCAGTTGGGCGCAGGCTTTCCGGCTGCTTCCTTGGACGCTGCCTGCCGCACCTGGTGCTCTGTCAACGGCGGTTTGATGGGTGGGTGGCACGCCCTGAAAGGGCGTGGCGAGCCGTCCAACCACGCCCTTTCAGGGCGTGCCACCCATCACTCGACGACTGACAGAGCACCAGGCCGGATTATTCACGGGCAAACACTAGCCCGACGCGCAAGCGAGGGACTGGCAACGAGTTACCCTCGCTTGCGCGTCGGGCTAGTGTCGAACACACTGCGCCCGGATGCCGTGCCCATGAATACCGATTTTTCCCTCTTCACTCGGTGCTGACTCCGCCTACCATTCAATAGAGTGCCCGTGTGGTGCTTCCGGTTGTTCTCTTCTCCCGTTCGTTCTTGGCAGAGGGGTTCTACTCGAGGCGCGTCGGGCAACCTGCACGTGGAACATTTCGTCCTGAAAGATATCGTCTTACCCTGGTGAAGCTATGACAGTAACCGAAGCAGTGAAGTCCGTGGCGACGAGCCAGCGAATCCTGATCGTTGACGACAATCGCGGGAGTTGCGAGATCCTGTCGAAGATCCTTTCGCTCCGCGGCTATGAGGTCGATTCGGCCTACGACGGCCACACGGCGTTGGAACTCGTCCACCACCGCGACTACGGGCTGGCGCTGATCGATTATCGCATGCCGGGGATGGATGGCGTCGAGCTCTACCGCCGGATTCGGGAACTGCGGCCCAGCCTGGTCGGGGTCTTCGTGACGGGATTCCCCACGATCGATACGGTGTACCCGGCGATTGCCGTGGGGATCCAGCGGGTGATCGCGAAGCCTGCCGGCTCGAGCGAGTTGTTGGAGGTCATTGAGGAATTCATTGGGAAGCCGGCATGAGTCTAACGCTGGCAATGTATCTGGCGGTGGGGCTCGTCATCGCGCTGTTGATGGAATCGCTGCGGGTCGCCCGAGGCCGCGCCGTCCGGCGCACGGCCGAGCTCGGCGAGCTCCACCGCCAACTCCAGCAACGGATGCAGGAGCAGGTCAGCGCGGAACAGCGGGTCCGCGCCGTGGTCGATAACGTGGTCGATGGGATCATTACGATCACCAGCCAGAGGATCATCCGGTCCTTCAACCCGGCCGCCGAGAAAATCTTCGGTTACAAGGCTGCGGAGGTGATCGGCAAGAACGTCAAAATGCTGATGCCCGAGCCGGACCATAGCCGCCATGACACGTATGTCAACAATTACCTGGAGACCGGGCAGGCGAAGATCATCGGCATCGGCCGCGAGGTGACGGGCCGACGCAAAGACGGCTCCCGGTTTCCGTTGGACCTGGCCGTCAGCGAGTTCCAGCTCGACCAGACCCGCATGTTCGTCGGGATCCTCCGGGACATCAGCCAGCGGAAGCGGGCAGAAGAGACCCTCAAGCTGCTCTATGCCGAGGTGAAGGATGCCGACCACCGCAAGGACGAGTTCCTCGCCATGCTGGCCCACGAGCTCCGCAATCCGCTGGCTCCGATCCGCAGCGGCCTGGACCTGCTCGAAATGGACGGCGTCGACGCCCCGACGGCCGCATGGGCCCGCAACATGATGAAACAGCAGGTCCAGCACCTTGTGCGATTGGTGGACGACCTCTTGGACGTTTCGCGGATCATGCGGGGAAAGGTGCAGGTCCGCAAGGAGCCCGTCACGCTGGCCGACGTGGTCAACCGCGGCGTCGAGACGGCGCGGCCGCTGATCACCGCCCAGGGGCACCAGCTCAGCGTAGACCTTCCGGCGGAGCCGGTCTGGATCGAGGCCGATCCCGTCCGCATGACGCAAGTCGTCGCCAATCTCCTCAACAACGCGGCGAAGTACAACGACAAGCCAGGGCACGTCTGGGTCTCGGCCGAGGCCCGCGCCGGCACGGCCGTCATCCGGGTCCGCGACGACGGCGTCGGCATCGAGAAGGACCTGCTCGCGCGGGTCTTCGACCTGTTCACCCAGGCGGAGCGGTCCGTCGCCCGGTCGCAGGGCGGGCTGGGCATCGGGCTGACGCTGGTCCGCAGTCTCGTCGAGATGCACGGCGGCTCCGTCGAGGCCAGGAGCGAGGGATTGGGGCACGGGAGCGAGTTCACCGTCCGCTTGCCGGCGCTGGCGGCCGCCCCCGCTCCGCCGGCCGCGGCGCCGCCCCGCGAAAGCGCTTCGAGCGAGCCGGGACCGCAACACCGCATCCTTGTAGTCGACGACAACGTGGCGGCCGCGAAGATCCTCTCCGAGATCGCCGGTCGGTGGCACCATGACGTCCGCATCGCCTACACCGGCGAGTCCGCTCTGGAAATGGCCCACACCTATCTCCCGAACGTCATCCTGCTGGACATCGGCCTGCCCGGCATCAGCGGCTACGAGGTCGCCCAGCGCCTCCGCCGGGAGCCGCAATTCACGCACGTAGTGATGGTGGCGGTCACGGGTTACGGCCAGGAGGAAGACCGGCGTCGCAGCCGCGAGGCGGGCTTCGATCATCACCTGGTCAAGCCGGTCGCGCCGGAGGTCCTCCACGATCTCCTTTCCGTGCCCGCCCTGGCCAACTAGTGCTCTGTCAGTCGTGGGGTGATGGGTGGCACGCCCTGAAAGGGCGTGGCAATCCGTCCAATCATGCCGTTTCAGGGCGTGCCACCCATCCGCGCTGGCGATTTAGGCCGACAATGAGAGGCCCACCCCCCGGGCGGGCCTCCCGCTCCTGGACAGCCCCGGCGGGGGTTCGTTATAATATGGGGTTTACGTTTACGGCGTCTTCCGCACCACGGGAAAGGCTGTTCTCATGCCGCTGTTTGAGATCGAAACGTCCTCGCATATCATCATCACCTGGGCCGAAGACGAGCAGGCCGCCGTCGAGGTCGTCCAGGAGAGCTACCCCCAAGAGCGTCCCACCCGAGTGACCCGCCGCCCCCGCGATACGTGGGTCATCTCGAAATCGGCGCTGGGCCTTACGGGCAGCGGCGATCCTTGCCTGACCGCCCGCGACTGCCTGGCCAAGGCGGCCGGCGACAAGGTCCACGCCATTCGGTTGTACATGCAGCACACGGGCACCGACCTGGAGCGGGCCCGCAAAGCCATCGAGTCGAACATGGTCATGGGCTGGTAGGGGGAACCGACAACCCGGATTATTCATGGCCAAACACTAGCCCGAAGCGCAAGCGAGGGACACAGACGAGGTAGTTCCCTCGCTTGCGCGTCGGGCTAGTGTCGAACGCACGGCCAGTGGAGAATCCCGGCTGAGAGGCAGTTCATGGCGGCAGATCGGGACTCCCTGTTGAAGCTCTTGGTCCCGCACGGCCAGGAGTACCTGTTGACCTTCTGGGACCGGCTCGACACGGCGGGGCGGAAGTCGCTCGCCGAGCAGATCGCCGAGGTGGACTTTACCTTGATCGGGCGGCTCTACGCCGGGCGGGGACAATCGGCGACCCTCGGCGAGCTGGCCCAGCGGGCCGGCCCGCCGCCGGCCGTCCGCCTGGACTCGGGGGAAAACCGCTTCACGGGCGACCAGGCCCGCGCCCGCGGCCGCGAGGCCCTCCGCGCCGGGCACTTGGGCGCCATGCTGGTGGCGGGCGGGCAGGGGACCCGGCTGGGCTTCAACCATCCCAAGGGGATGTACCCGATCGGGCCCGTCTCCGGGCGGACGCTCTTTCAGATCCACGTCGACAAGCTCCTAGCCGTGGCGGCGCGGCATGGCGTCCGCATCCCGCTCTACGTGATGACCAGTCCGGCGACGCACGACGAGACCGTCGAGTTCCTGGCCCGGCACGGCCGTTTCGGGCTTCCCGAAGAGGACCTGCGAGTCTTCTGCCAGGGGACCATGCCGGCGGTGGACGTGCAGAGCGGCCGGCTGCTCTTGGCGGCCCCGGACCGGTTGGCTACGAGTCCCAACGGCCACGGCGGCATGCTCGCCGCCTTTGCCGCGAGCGGGGCCATGGAAGACGCCCGCCGCCGCGGCATCCGGCAACTCTTCTATTTCCAAGTGGATAATCCGCTCGTGGACATCTGCGGGCCGGAGTACGTCGGTCATCACCTGTTGGCCGGCGCGGAGATGACCAGCCAGGTCATTGCCAAGCGGCATCCGCTCGACAAGGTGGGCAACGTCGTGGAGGTCGACGGGCGGCTGATGGTGATCGAGTACAGCGACCTGCCCGACGAGGTCGCCCGGCGCCGCCATGCGGACGGGTCGCTGAAGATTTGGGCGGGCAGCATCGCCGTACACGTCTTCGACCTGGGTTTCCTGGCGCGGATCGCCGCGGAGGCCGAGTCGCTACCGTACCACCTGGCGCAGAAAAAGGTGGCGTACGTCGATGCGGCGGGCCGGCAGATCGAGCCCGAGCGGGCCAACGCGATCAAGTTCGAGCGGTTCATCTTCGACCTGATGCCGTTGGCCCGCCGTGCGATCGTGGTGGAGGTGGATCCTCGGTGGGCGTTTGCGCCGCTCAAGAACGCGCCCGGCGCGGCGGACGACACGCCCGAGCGGGTGAAGGCCCAGATGGCGGCCCAACATCGCCAGTGGCTCGTAGCGGCGGGCGTGGAGGTGGGCGACGGCGTGCCGGTCGAGATCGGTCCGCGTCTGGCGCTCGATGCCGAGGAGTTGGCGCGGAAGGCGCCGCCGCGGATGCGCGTGACCGAGGCGACGTATTTGGAGGAGAGGATCGCAAATTGAGAATTGCAAATTGAAAATTGCAAATTTGAAATCTGAAATTTGAGATTTGCAATTGCCAATTTGCGATTTGCAATCATTCCGCCCGCGCGTCGGCACTGTCCTGTTAAGGGCCTCGGTCCTTGCGACCTTCGGCCAGCGCCCGCTCCATCTCCTGGACGCGGCGTTCGAGCTCGTCGACGCGGCGCTGGAGCTGCTCGATCCGAGCCGAATCGCTGACAGGGGGGCCGCTGAGTCCGGGCAACGGAGGCGGCGGGATCGAGGGGGGCGCGACTGTCCGCAGCGGGACAGACATGGAGAGGCTCGGCCCGGCGGATCCGGCTGCGCCGGGCGCCCCGCCCGCAACGGGCGGCTGCTCCGCCGCAGGCGGTGGAATGGCCTCCGGTCTCATCTCGGCCGCGCCCGAAGGGGGCGGCGGCCCGAGCGTCACATCCAGCTTCTGCGGCAGGCCTCCCCGCAAGATCTCCATGGCAAGGTGGTCGCCCGGCGATGACGCCTCGATGATCGCCGCCAGTTCCGACAACTGCCGCACGCGGGCGCCGGCCGTGCCGACAATGAGGTCCTGCGCTCGCAGGCCGGCGCGGTCGGCGGGACCGCCGGGCCGTACCATGAGAACCCGGACACCCCGTCCGCGGTCGTTCTGATCATCGACGACCGCGCCGAGATAGGCTCGCGCTCGGGCGGGGGCCTTCCCGGGGGGCAAAGCGGGCGGCAGGAGCGGGTTGGACGGCGCTGCGATGTCAGGCCCTTGCCCCCCCTGACCCCGAATCCCCTCGTCCAGCCGCTGGAGATTGGTCTGGGCCGATGCCCAGCGTGCCGCCCCAAGTCCCCCGGCCACAATCGCCGCCGCCAAGATCGTTCTGACCAAGCTGGTTCTCATAAGTGCATCCAGTGCTTCAAGAAACACTTGTCGTCGCATAGGATATGTGGATCGCCTCGTAGGGTGGGTCGACGGGCACCGACGCGCAGCGTTGGTCGGCGAGCCCCACCAAGAATCAGCCAAGCTCTGGTTGGTGGGGCTCGCTTCGCTCGACCCACCCTACAAGTCTGCAACAGAAGTACATTATATAGTCGGCATCGCCGTCATGAATACCACCCTGCCGCGGCCGCAGATTCAGATTCGGGAAGTGCCGGCCGAGGATCGCGAGCCGGCGCTCCGGTTGGTCTTCCAGAGGCTGCGCGACGCGGAACATCGCCAGCAGATCGAGGCGATCTCCGTTCAGGAGGGGCTCCTTGTTGCCGCGTATCGCGGGGAGCGCGTGGTGGGGGCGATTCTCGGCCAGCCGCAGCCGGGGCGATTTGTGGCCCTCTGGCCCCCGCAACTGGTGGCTGACGAACCGCAGTCCACGGCAGTGGATCTGCTCCAGGCGGTCGATCTGCGTCTGGCGGCCGGTGACGTGCAGTTCGTGCAGGCCCTGCTGGCGCGCGAGGCCCAGTCGGATGCAGCCATCTTGCTCCAGGGGGGATTGGTCCACTTAGCCGACCTCCTTTACCTGGTTTGTGCCAACGACCAATTTGGAGTTCGAGCCATGGAGTGCCGCGGAGCATGGGCGGCTCTCTTCGATCGTCGAGGCGACTTACGCCGAGACGCTCGACTGTCCCGCATTGGACGGCATTCGCAACGTGGAGGATGTCCTGGCCGGCTACCGGCTGACGGGGGTATTCGATCCCCGGCGGTGGTTGATCGTGCGTCGCAAGGGGATGGACGTCGGTTGCCTGATCCTGGCGGATTTCCCCGTGCAGGACACCTGGGAGCTGGTCTACATGGGGGTGGTGCGCGAGGCCCGGGGACGCGGCTGGGGCAGGCAGATCGCGCGTCGAGCCCAATGGATGGCGGGGCTCTCGGGCCGGTTGCGGCTGGTGCTGGCCGTGGACGCCCGGAACACGCCGGCCCTGAAGATGTATGCCGCCGCGGGATTTCAGGAATGGGACCAGCGGTCGGTCTACGGGAAGGCCTACTAGCCCGAAGCGCAAGCGAGGCAGCGGCAACGCATTACCCTCGCTTGCGGTTCGGTCGGGCGTCCGGCCTTGAACAATTTTTGCACGGCACCACCCGGCGCGAAGCCCCGGCAGCCGCGCCGCCATCGGGATGGGTTTGGGGGCAATTCTCCGACGATTCCGAAACCCCGGAGAGAAAGCGCGGGACTTTCTTGCCCCAGTGCGGCGAGCACCTTTACAGCAATGCTAGCATCGGTACAATCACGCACATCGGTTGACGCACTGACGAAGAGGAACCGGACGTGACCACGGACGATAAGGACATCGTGTCGGCCCTGCGCGCCAGGCTGGCCGACAAGGTCGGCAAGGACCGTTTCGCGTTGTGGTTCGGCGGAGGGAGCCGGCTGGACTGGGACGGTCGCGCGTTGGTCGTCGGCATGCCCAACAAGCTGTTCCTGGATCTGGTCCGCGTGAATTTTCGCCGGCAGATCGAGGCGGCGTGCGAGGAGACGCTGGGCACGCCGGCGGTGGTCAAGTTTCAGGTCGACGTCGCCGCGGTCGATGGGAGTCTGGAGATGCCGCCTGCAAAGAGACTGCCCGTCTCGCCCGCCGACGCACCGGCGGGCGTCAACGGCAATGGCGTCAACGGCAACGGCGGCTTGACGAGGCCGGCGGCTGCCACGTCGCCGCCGCGGCGGAAGTTCTCCTCGCTCGGCTCGTTCGTCACGGGGCAGAGCAACCGGCTGGCAATGGTCTCGGCCGAGATGGTGGTCCGCAGCCCGGGGCAAATCACGCCCCTGGTGATCTACGGGCCGACCAGCGTCGGCAAGACGCACCTGCTGGAAGGTATTTGGACGGCCGCCCAGAAAAGTTGCCGCGGCTCGGCGGTGTTGCTCTCCGCCGAGCAGTTCACCAGCCAGTTCCTCGAAGCGCTGCGGGGCAGCGGCCTGCCGAGCTTCCGCCGCAAGTACCGGGGCGTGGGTGTGCTGCTCCTGGACGATCTGCAGTTCCTTGCGGGCAAGCGGGCCACGCAGGTCGAATTGCTGCACACGGTCGATACGCTCCTGCGGGACGGCCGGCAACTGGTGTTCTCGGCCGACCGGGCCCCCGCCGACCTGGGCGACCTCGCGCCCGAACTCGTCACCCGGCTCTCCGGCGGCATGGTCTGCCGGATCGACCCCCCGGACTACGCCACGCGGCTGGGCATCGTCGAGCAGCAATCGCGGAAGTTGGGCGTCGATCTGCCGGCCGACGTCGAGCGGTTCATCGCCTCGCGGCTTACCGGCCATGCCCGCGAACTCTCCGGCGCCGTCTGCTGCCTCGGGGCGACCAGCCAGGCGCTGCGGCAGAAGATCACGCTCCCGCTGGCCGAGGAGGCCCTGAGCGAGATGATCCATCATCACAGCCGCGTGGTCCGCCTGGACGACATCCAGAAGGCCGTGTGCCGGGTCTTCGGGCTCGAACCGGCCAGCCTCCAGTCCGGCGGCAAGAGCAAGCGGGTAAGCCATCCGCGGATGCTCGCGATGTGGCTGGCGCGGAAGCACACGCGGGCCGCCTTGAACGAGATCGGGCAGTTCTTCGGCCGGCGGAGCCACAGCACGGTGATCTCCGCCGAGAAGCGGGTCGGCCAGTGGATGGCGGCCGGCACGCCGCTGTGCCTCGCCGAGCGGACGTGGGACATCGACGAGGCCGTCCGCCAGGTCGAGCGGCAGTTGCTCGCCGGGTGATTGCAAAAGCAAATTGTAAATTGCAAATCTCAAATTTCAGATTTCAAATCCGCAATTTGCAATTCTCAATTTGCAATTCTCAATTTGCAATCTGCCTCGCGTCACCGCACCCGCGCGATGAAGCGGAGGAACTCGGCGTCCAACCGCTTCCACTGCTCGTGCGGGGCCCAGAGGCGGGCGTCCATGGTGCTTCGCCAGATTCTCCTGCTCTTCCCCTCCGAGGCGTATGCGGCCGGATCGGGAACTGATCTTGTTCGGTCAACCGCAAAGCCTCGGACTTCTGAAAATGGGGCGGGCGATTCAAAGACTCAAGCAACGCGGGAATTACGTCATGTGGCGCCGGAATTCGCCCGGTCCAAGCCAGCCCGACTCTCGACCGTTCGGGGGGCCTTTCCGGCGAATTGTTGGCTTTTTGGACGGCCCAAAGGGTTTCTTGGCGGGGCCCAATAACGGCGGCGCGTCGGGCGGGCGATGGAGTAAGGACTTACGACGCGGCTTCGTGAGTTTGGCGCACCCCCCGGAATCGGGCCCGGCCCACAATTCCAGGACGTTCGGACGTAACCCGTTGCCGTTGAATCGCTTGCGTCCCGGAATTGCGAAGGCGTTGTTGGGCCTTAATTCGGCCTTTCACAATGGGTAATTTGCAAGTGTTAAGTTCTTATGCAGTAAGGGCCGTCGTGGTATCAGAGGGGGCATCTATACTTCTCCGGGGGCGCAAAAAAATGGCCACTTAAAATGGTGGTATGAGCTGACACTGTGGTGCTATTTCTGACTTTCATGCCCCCAGGACGCAGGGGGACTGTCCCAATTATCGCGGGCACCCGGGCACCATGCGGAGCGTGGTCGCGCATGGTCGCGGGGTGCAAGTCGTACTCTGTTAGCCCGAAGGGCTTGAGGAACACAGCCCAGGGTTGCGGCGCAGCCGCTACCCTGGGTGTCCGACCACGGCCGCATCCAACCCTGAAAGGGTTGCGTCGCGCGGCACGATCCTACGAAACCCCGTTGGGGTTTTGGCAATTTTCGGCCTCGGAAACCCAGGGTAGCCGCTGCGCGGCAACCCTGGGCTAAGCTGCGGAAGCCCTTTGGGCTACTGCTGCGGAACAAACGATGCAAGGTGCAACTTGCACCCATAGTCGCGAAAATGGGACTGTCCCCTTTGACGCAAGGGCCGCCCGTTGGGCACAAAATCCGGGGCGGCCCCGTCGGCAGGGCGGATGGCCCGCTGGGGGTAGTGGTACACTTTGCCCGAAAATTCCCCGGAGTGTAGGGAAAACCACGTCGTATCCGCCTAACGGGTGGGCAGGGCGTATTGCGTGCTACTGATCGTCAATATGGATTTCGGTCTCCATGGGATCAACATGCCGCATCTCCATACTAAAGATCGGCTCTCGCGCTAATAGATTGCGCAAGCCGCTCAGGTCGGGTGATCCCAGTGCTGACGAAATAGCCGCGTCCATTGCCGCCCTGACTGAATCCGTACTCATTAGCGGGTACGGTTCTAGTCCAGACTCTTTGAGACGATCAAATGACGTAGCAAGTGACTTCAGTTGCGATGGCGTAACCTTTCTCACGTCAAGAACATTCATCGCCCCGAGCGATGGCTTCTTGAACTTGATCCATGCCCCTTGAGTTTCTTGCCGAACACCTAACATTGCCAAGAGCCCAAGCGTTGAATTCAACCACAAGACCAATGCCTTCTCTGCATTTGCCTTTTCGCCTGCATCGGAGTTGAATCCAAAAGACCACCTCAGGCGAGATGGCCTTGCTTCATCCGTCGATTCTCTCGACGGCTTCCGCTTAGCGTTTATGCAAGCGTGCGAGCGAGCACCGGGAGATGGCCCAAGCATGAAAGGCATCGACGGCGGTTAGAGCGTCCCATGCCCCGTTGTTGCCTGCCCTCTGCAAGTTAAGAACCTTGCACGGCTGCCACGAAGAACCGCCATCTGGAGTAAAGAACAGACCGTCTTCTTCATCGGCATTTCTAAAAGAGCCACCCAGCCAACCAACAACGTGCGTGCCGAAGGCCACGCATTGTGCGGGCGGGGCATTAGCCATCCGGCACCAAGTGCGGCCCGCATCGTCACTGCTGAACCCGGCAATGAACACTCGTGCGTCGTCTGCGAAGGCGACCGATCTGCTAGGGAAAGTGGCCGATCCGTGCCACTGCCAATTGGTGCCGTCTTGGCTGCGGCCCAAGCGGTATCCGACTGCCACCAGGGTACCGCCTCGTCTCGTAATGGCCATCAGTGGGCTACCCTCGTAGTCCGCGATCCAGGTGCTTCCGCCGTCCTTGGTATGCAGCAGGCGGCCATACTCATGGCATACTCCGCGCGGGGGCCACGTTGTTCCGTGTGTCACGACCCAACCCTCGCTCGCATCGCGGAAGGCGATACCTTGAACGGTCTCTGGGATTCCGATCTTGTCCTCGGTCTTTTTCTGGATCTCCACAGGCGGATTCCACGTAACCCCGCCATCGTCGGTCTGCAAGACGCAGCCAGGCGCTGTCGTGCCGCCTCCTACCCAACCCCGCTTTTCGTTCAGGAAATAGACCCCGTGCAGGTCGACATCGGTCGGAAGCCACGAGTGTGTCCAATGGCCGCCTCCATCTTCAGTGCGACTCAACCTCCCGCCGTAACCAACCGCCCATACGTGTCGCGGATCGTGAGCGAAGATATTATGGAACCCCAGAGTGAGGAACGTCCGCTCGTACGTTTTGCCGCCATCTCGGCTTCGCAAAAGGCAATCGTTGGGCTCCCATGCCCACCAGATCGGCTCTTTCACAAAAACGTCATCGGGTGAAATAACATAGAACACTCGCCGCAGATGGGCAAGGTTCTGATGTGTTGCCTTACGGTTCAAGAGGCGCACAATCAGCTCTTCGTCCATGGGCAATGGGCCGCTCTTGTAAATTGCGTCATTGCCCCAGTAAACGTGTGCCTGCGGCCCGGCGTGGATAATTGACAAGAACTTCTTCTCGTCGTATTTCCAATCCTTTTCGTCCAGCGACCATATCTTGCCGGCATCGGCGGTTCTTTCGATTCGCCACCGTTCGTTCATTTGGAAGAGCATCATTCCGTGAAGTGGATCCTCGAAGTGCGAGAACTCGTAGTCTGGTCCAGCCACATCCATCCCGCAGTCCGACGGACAATCGATGCGAATCTGCTGCCAGGTTTTGCCTTGGTCTGTACTCTTCCACATGGCTCGACCGCTATTCACCATAAGCAACTCATCACCGAGCATTTGGACCAAAGACTTAAACGTCTTG
>JBEKCP010000395.1:0-6030 GCA_050014815.1 Thermoguttaceae bacterium
TGGGGGCGGCTCTTGCCGGCCCCCCCAGAGGTATCTGTGCCTTCGTTGTTGGAAACCTCCGTTTTCACGGCTATCCGGCGATTTGTTTGACAAGATGGCAACCTCGGAGCGGTTTGGTCAAAAAAGTCGGAGCGGCGACGAATTGCCGGCCTAGCCTCAAGAAACCGACCTTTCCTGATCTGGCGGCGGCAATGCACCTTTGTGCCCGAAGTCGATGTGACCAATCGACTTGGTAGCGCCGCAGTCGCTTGGACCGGCTGGCGGCATCTCCTGCCGGGAACGGCCCCTGCCAAGGAGCACGGTTGACGGCGGAGGTAAGTGAGTGTATACTTACCTTCTGGCACCCCGGGAGCGATCCATGAAGACTTCCTCGAAAATGTCGGGTACGAATCGCCGCGCGGCGATCATTAGCGCGTCCCGGACGTTGTTCGTCGAGAGGGGATTCGACAAGACGACCACTCGGGCGCTGGCGGAGGCGGCGGGGGTCTCCGAGGCGTTGCTGTTCAAGCACTTTCAGAACAAGGAAGCCCTCTACTCCGCCATTCAGATGTCCTGCTTCAACAAAGAGGGCGCCGACATTGCCGCGCGCTTGGAATCGTTGGAGCCATCCACGGCAGCGCTGGTGTTTCTGGTCCGCGATCTGGTGTCCCACATCTTGGCAGGGCCGCCCGACGACGAGGGACATTTCTTCTTCCGCCTTGTTCTTCGCAGTCTCATGGAGGAGGGCGAGTTCACCCGGATGGCTATCCAGGGAGGACCGTGCCGGTGGGTCAAGAAGGTCGCGGCGTGCATCAAGGCGGCAAACCGGGCGGGTGATTTGCTCGCACGACCCGTTTCCGCGAGCCTGGCAGGCTGGATGGTCCACCAGTTGATTACCGGGCTCCTGCTCCACTCGTTGCCCAGCGAAGCGGTGATCGACTACAGAGTGTCCCACGAGGAACTCGTAAAACAGGTTGTTTGGTTCTGCCTGCGCGGCATGGGCCTGAAAGAAGAGGCGATCCGGCGATGTTACGCGTGCAAGGAACTTCCATGAGACGAGCCTTCGCAATTCTCTTGTTGTTGGGCGTCGCCGGGGGCGGCGCGGCGTATTATGCTCGACACGCCGCCGTCGGCCCGGGGATCGCTTATCGCGTGGTTGCGGTCCAGCGGGGCGACGTAGCCCCTACCATCAGCGCCACCGGGACCCTGGAGGCCGAGGATTTCATCAACGTCGGCGCCCAGGTGGCCGGACTCATCAAGAGCTTCGGCAAGGACGTCCAAGGCAAGCAAATCGACTTCAATTCCGTGGTCGAGAAAGACGCGGTATTGGCGAGAATTGACCCGGTTTTCTATGAGGCAACGCTCAAACAGGCCGAGGCGACCCTTGAGCAATCCGAAGCCAATCAGTTGCAGCTTGAAGCGAAGTGCGACCAGGCGGAACAAGACTGGAATCGCGCGAAGGCCCTGTGGTCCAAGAGCGCCATCGCCGCAAGCGACTACGACGCGGCCCTGGCGAGTTACAAGTCGGCCAAGGCATCCGTGGCCGTGGGCAAGGCGACCATCAAGGCGAACCAGGCTTCGCTCGAAATGGCCAAGACGAATCTCGGCTACACCGTCATCCGCTCGCCGGTTCGTGGCACCGTCATCGACCGTCGAGTCAACATTGGCCAGACCGTGGTCGCCAGCCTGAGCGCCCCCAGCATTTGCCTGATTGCCAAGGACCTGCGACGCATGCAGGTGTGGGCGCTGGTCAATGAGGCTAACATCGGGCGCATCTATCCGAACATGCCCGTCCAGTTCACCGTCGATGCCTATCCGAAAGACACTTTTCGCGGCAAGGTCATCCAGGTCCGCATGAACGCGCAGATGACCTCCAACGTCGTCAACTACATGGTCATCATCGAGACCGACAACCTGGAAGGAAAGCTGTACCCCTACATGACGGCGAGCGTATCGTTTGAAGAGCCCAAGCGGATGAACATCCTCGTGGTTCCCAATGCGGCGCTGCGTTGGAAGCCGAAAGCGGCGGCAGACTCGGCGATGACCGACGACACGGCCGGCGAGGAGCACCGGCTATGGGTCGTAGGCCAGGACGGTTCCGCCGAACCCGTCGAGGTCGGCGTCGGCGCCACGGACGGCGCCAAGACCGAAGTGTACGGCGACGGCGTGCAGGAGGGAATGAACGTGATTGTCGGCATTCAGAGCGGCGAAACCCAGGAGGAAGAGGCCGGCGGGCAAGGCAAGCCGAACATGCCGTTCCTGCCCAAGTTTCCCAAGAAAGGTCCGCCCAAGGGACCCGGCGGTCCCCCGCCGCTGTGAGCCCCGAGAAAGGCTGCGATGGAACTCGTTCGGCTGGAAGACCTGCACAAGACCTATCACCTGGGCGAAGTCGATGTGCCCGTGCTGCGCGGCATTTCGCTGACGATCCAGCGCGGTGAAATCGTGGCCGTGATGGGCGCCTCGGGCTCCGGCAAGACCACGCTGATGAACATTCTCGGGTGTCTGGACCGCCCAAGCTCGGGCCGGTACTGGCTCGACGGCCAGGAAATGAGCCAACTGACTCCGAACGAGCGGGCCTTGGTGCGCACCGCGAAGCTCGGCTTCGTGTTCCAAAGTTTCAATCTCCTGCCGCGCACCTCGGCGCTGCAGAACGTGCTGATGCCGCTGGATTATGCCGTCAAGCGGTTTTCCGGGGCCGAAGCCCGCGGGCGGGCCCGCGAACTGTTGGACCACTTGGGGCTGGCCGACCGAGCCCGCCACGAGCCGTCGCAAATGTCAGGCGGGCAACAACAGCGGGCGGCGATCGCCCGCTCGCTGGTCAACCGCCCCGTGCTCCTCCTGGCCGACGAGCCGACGGGCAACGTCGATTCGCACACCAGCGTCGACATTCTGCGGATGTTCCAGCGGCTCAACGCCGAGGGCATCACGGTGGTCCTGGTGACGCACGACTCCAACGTGGCCGCCTACGCCGATCGGATCATCCATATCGTCGACGGTATCGTCGAAAGCGATACGGCGAGGAAGAACGGGAGGAAGCCGAAACCCGCCGTGACGGGATCGCCTCCCGACGCCGCCCCCCCCGAGAGCCGGTCCGTGAGCGCCAAGTCGGCCGGGATGGGCGACGGGAGAACGATCGGACCGTTGCTTCCTGCCACCTGGCGAACCGCGATGGTCGCGCTCGGGCGCAACAAGATGCGATCGACGCTGTCGGCCCTGGGCGTCATCATCGCTGTGGCGGCCGTCATCGCCATGACGGAGATCGGCCAGGGCTCCAAGGCCATCTTGCAAACGAAGATCGCCAGCATGGGCGCGAACATGATGATGATCCTGCCCGGGGCCACCACCACCAGTGGCGTCAACATGGGCGCCGGCAGCATGACGACGCTCACGCCCGCGGATGCCGAGGAAATCCTGCGGCAATGCCCGGCGGTCGTAGCCGTTGCGCCCACCGTCCGCGCCCGGTCGCAGATCATCCACGGAGGCTACAACAGCGTGCCGAACCAGATCTGCGGCACGACGCCGTCCTACCTGGTCATCCGCGATTGGGAGGACTTGGCCGAGGGAACCATGTTCACCAGCTTCGACGTGCGGAGCTGCAACACGGTATGCGTGATCGGCGCCACGGTCAAGAAGGCGCTGTTTCCCCATGAGCCCGCGCTCGGCAAGGAAATCCGCATGAACAACGTGCCTTTTCGGGTCATCGGCGTGTTGGCCAAGAAAGGGGCCAATATGATGGGCCAGGACCAGGATGACATCGTGCTGGCACCGTGGACGACCGTCAAGTACCACGTCAGCGGCTCGATGCTGGCCAACAGCAACCAGAGCGCCAGCGCCAGCGCCGAATCCTCCCCGACCGCCGATTCGGTCAATACGCTCAGCAACCTGTATCCCACGGCCGCCACGCTTTATCTCAGCCGCACGACGGCGCAGGCCGCCGACACGCCGCTGTCGGTGCGGATGGACAACGTCGACGTGATCCAGGCCAAGGCGCGATCGTCGCAACAGATCGACGAGGCCATCCAGCAGATGACGGCCCTCTTGCGGGCACGCCACCATTTGCGCAAGGGCCAGGACGACGATTTCGACATCCGCAGCATGACCGAAATGACCGACATGATGTCCTCCACCACCAAATCGATGAGCGACCTGCTGCTGGCAGTGGCCCTGATTTCACTGGTCGTCGGCGGGGTGGGCATCATGAATATCATGCTGGTCTCCGTGACCGAGCGAACCCGGGAAATCGGGCTTCGCATGGCCGTCGGGGCACGAAGCTACCACATCCTCCGGCAATTCCTGGTGGAAGCCATTGTGCTGTGCCTCGTCGGCGGCGCGATCGGAATTTGCATGGGCCGGTTGACCTCAATCACGGTGCGGTACTTTACCCGCTGGCCCATTCAAGCGTCGTTATCAATGATCGTCGCGGCCGTCGCGGTCTCGGTCAGCGTCGGTGTCGCGTTCGGTTTCTACCCCGCTTGGAAAGCATCACGATTGGACCCGATCGAAGCCCTGCGGTACGAGTGAGCCTCGCAGGATGGCGGTCATGTTCCGCTTGTAGGCCTCCACGCCCGGCTGGCCGTAGGGATTGATGCCCGTCAGTCGCCCCTCGACGACCGTGGCCACCATGAGCATCTGGAAGAGCTGCCCCAGCGAGGCCTCGTCGAGCTTGGGGAGCCGGATTGCGGCGGTCCGGCGGAGGTCCTTGGCGTAGGCCCGGTCGGTTCCCTGCCGGGCGGCGGTGAGGATTTCCGGGAGGGTCGTGCCGGCCAACTCGTTGAGCTTGTCCTGGTCAGTCGGGAGCTTCGGCAGCGGGATCGGCGCGGAGAGCGGCTCCTCGACGTAAAGATTGGTGATCAGTTTGTCGCGGCGGCCTTCCTGGTGCTGCTGGCCGCGGGAGTGGAGGTCGCGGGTGTTGACCACGGTGATGGGCGTGGCCCCCTGGCCGTTCTTGCCCAGGCTCTCGGAAAGGAGCTGGTCGTACCACAGGCCGACGGCTTCGAGGCGTTTTCCCCACGTGGAGAGGACGCGGATCGTGGCGCCGCGCCGCGTTTCCATCAGCCGCGAGATGCCGGCGTAATCGAGCGCGGGATTCCGGCCCGGCGGCGCCGTGCGGAACCGCTCGTTCATGGCGGCGGCCCCTTCGAGCAGCTTGACGACGTCCAGGCCCAGGACGGCGGCGGGCAGCAGGCCCACCGCCGAGAGCACCGAGAATCGTCCGCCCACGCCTTCGGGGATGGGGAAGATATTCGGGCAACCGAGGGCCCCGGCCATATCGCGGAGCCGGCCGGACAGGCCGGTCACCGGCACGATGCGGCGGCTCAGCTTCGCCGCGTCGTCGCCGCAAGACTTCCGAAGGGCCTCCAGGAAAATGCGAAATCCGGCGGCCGTTTCGAGGGTGCCGCCGCTCTTGCTGATGACGAGGATCGCCCATCGTTGGTCGCCGGCCAGCAAATCGAGCAGCCCGGCCACCGCGTCGTTATCGACGTTGTTGCCTTCGAAGTAGAGGCGGGGCCGGCCCTTTCGCGCTTTCCGCGACAATTCGTTGTGATACGGATGGCACAGGGCCTCGAACAGTGCGCGGGCCCCCATGTACGATCCGCCGATGCCCAGCACGACGACCCGATCCACCTCGCCGGCCAGGCGGTCGCCGGTCGCCACGATGCCGTCGAGCACCTGGCGGTCTTTCCCGAGGAGCTGCCCGGGCAGGTTGAAGAATGCCGCATCGAGCGGCCTCTTCTCCTCCGGGATCGAATCGGGTTGCTCGAAGAGCACGAGGTCGCCAAGTATCTCTTGACGGGCGGCTGCCAGCCGGGGGGCCAGCCAGCGGAGATCGGCCCTGCCGAGCCCGGTCTGGCGGGTTAGCGAGGGGGCCTTGTCGCGGACGATCAACGTGGAATAGTCGTAGACCAGCGGGTTCATCGTGGGGCCTTTCGTGCGGGGCCACTAGCCCGACGCGCCAGCGAGGGTAACGCGTTGCCACTCCCTCGCTTGCGCTTCGGGCTAGTGTTTGGCCATGAATGATCCGGGTAAGCGGCGGTCACATTCTATCCGAAA
>JBEKCP010000396.1:0-5989 GCA_050014815.1 Thermoguttaceae bacterium
GTGAGGATGTTGCGTGCTGGGCGGCAGCGAGGAGTTTTGCGGCGTCTTGCCTTTCAGTTGCCGTTCCAATTCCTCAATCCGCGCCCGCAACTCGACAATTTCCGCCAACAGCGCCCGAATGATCGCCTGGGCTTCTGGCGGCTGCCGCGCGATGATTGCTTCCGTGATTACCAGTCCCATGCCCACTGTTGTTGCACGAAACCGGCCTTCGAGTCCAGATCAATTTACCGAAAAAATGCCCCCGGGCCGTGAACGGTTACCCTTTGCGTGAAATACTCTCCATCGTGAACCGATATCCTTGCAAACGGCCTTTCGTGAAGGCAACGCGGTGATGGGGAAGGATTTCACGCAAAGACGCCAAGGTTCACGGCCCCACGGACTGGGTACGCCGGGCGGTGCGCTTGCGGTCCAGCTCCCGCAAGAGGACCTTCCGCAACCGGATCTGGCTCGGCGTAACCTCGACCCATTCGTCCTCCTCGATGAACTCCAGCGCTTCCTCCAGCGACATCCGGCGGGCCGGCTTCAAGAGGATGTTGCGGTCGTGGCCCACCGCGCGCATGTTGGAGAGCTTCTTCTCCTTGGTCGGATTGACGTTCATGTCGCCCGAGCGGCTGTTCTCGCCGACGATCATACCCTCGTAGACCACGTCGCCGGGCCCGACGTGCAACTCGGACCGCTGCTGGAGCGAATCGAGGCCGTAGGCCACCGCCTTGCCCGCCGCAATCGAGACCAGCACTCCGGTGGCCCGGGTCGGGATGTCGCCCTCCAGGGGCCGGTAGCTCTCGAAGCGATGGTGGATGATGGCCGTGCCCTGCGTGGCGTTCAAGAGCCGGGTCCTGAGGCCGATCAGCCCGCGGGCCGGGATGGAAAAGGTCAGGTAGGCATACTCCCGGTGCGAGGTCATGTCGGAGAGTTTGCCCCGCCGCTGGCCGACCATTTCCATCACGGGGCCGGTCTGTGCCTCGGGCACCTCGACCACGAGCGTCTCGAACGGCTCCTCGGTCACGCCGCCCCGCTCGTGGAGGATCACGTGCGGCTTGCCGATCGACAGTTCGTATCCCTCCCGCCGCATCGTCTCGATCAGGACGGAGAGGTGCAGGACGCCGCGGCCCGAGACCGAGAATTGCTCGGTGCCGGCGATCGGCTCGACCCGCAGGGCGACGTTCTTTTCCAGCTCGCGGGCCAACCGCTCGCGGAGGTGCCGGCTGGTGAGGTAGCGGCCCTCTCGGCCGGCCAGCGGGGAGGTGTTCACGCCGAAGGTCATCTTGAGCGTCGGCTCGTCGACGACGACGCGGGGCAGTGCGCGGGGCGACTCGCGGTCGCAGACCGTGTCGCCGATCTCGATGCCCCCCAGGCCCACCAGGGCGACGATGTCGCCGGCCCGGGCCGACTCGACCTCCGTCCGCCCCAGGTCCTCGAAGACCTGGACCGTCGCGATCCGGGCCGGGGCGAACAGCCCGTCCTTCTGGGCCAGCGCAACGTCCATCCCGGGGCGGACCTCGCCCGAGTAGATCCGTCCGATCGCGATCCGCCCGACGTAATCGGACCAGTCCAGATTCGTGACGAGCATGGCCAGCGGGGCATGGGGGTCGATCTGGGGGCCCGGCACCTTATCGAGGATCATCTCCATCAGCGGCTCGATCGAATGGCCCGGCTCCGCCGGATCGGCCGTGGCGTAGCCCAGCTTGGAACTGGCGAAAATATAAGGGAACTCGGCCACGTGGTCCTCGGCCCCCAGTTGCACGAACAACTCGAAGACCTCGTCGACCACTTCGTGCGGCCGGGCGTCGGGGCGGTCGATCTTGTTGATCACCACGATCGGGCACAGGCCGCACTCGAGGGCCTTGGAGAGCACGAACCGCGTTTGCGGCATGGGCCCCTCGGCGGCATCCACCAGCACCAGCGCCCCGTCGGCCATCCGGAGCACCCGCTCGACCTCGCCGCCGAAATCGGCGTGGCCGGGCGTGTCGATGATGTTGATCTTCACGCCGCGGTACGGGATGGCGATGTTCTTGGCCAGGATGGTGATCCCGCGCTCCCGCTCCAGGTCGTTGGAATCCAGGATGCACTCGCCCACCAACTGCGTCTCGCGGAAGCGGCCGCTCTGGTGCAGCATGCAATCGACCAGCGTCGTCTTGCCGTGGTCGACGTGGGCAATAATGGCGATGTTGCGTACGTCGGGCCGTCGTCTTACGTGCATCACGTCGCTCTCAAGTTCGTTAACATCATGTCGAGGGCCACAGTCGGCCGTTCGCAGGTTTCGCGGCGTACTGCAGCCGCGGCGTCTCAGGGCGCCAGCACTGTGGCATTCAGCAGTTCGCTGCAAATGCCGAACAAATCCTTTGGATCGTATTCAGAACGACCGAGCCCGGGCTCCCAGTAGCGGCCGTGAGCCAACCAATGCCGGAGCTTGAGGGCGCCTTTGAACTCGGACACTATGTGCCTAATGTCAGGATGAGCACTGTGCTCGCGCCAGGGATCGAGGATGTCTTCATCGAGCCGGATTCCGTGAATTCCCCGCCCGCTGAACGGGTCCCACCATCGCCCCCCAGTAATAAGAAGGAATCGATGCGACACTTTGTCGCTCTTCTTGTTCCAGACCCGTTCGATGAAATCAACGCGGAAGGCTGCCTCGGTGCTGGCGAGCATCCCCAGCATGGTCACTTGATCCAGTTCGGCGATCTGGTATGCGAAATCCGCCTTTAATTCTTCGCGTGTTTTGCCCGCGTACCGGGACGTCGCCAAGCTCACGCTACCCGCAGGCGGATCCAGCACGCGGCCCTTCTCTTCGTTGATCAGGGTGCGTTGGAATTCGTACCAGGCCCATACTTCCTGCAAGCTCTGCCGCTCGCCGGAAAGGTTGTCCAACGGCGAGGGCCGCTTCATGGTCGCATGATGCCCTTAAGCACCTCCGCCAGCGAGTCAGCCGCCAGCGGCACGAGGCGCAGGGTCGGCGCCCGCGAAATCACGATACTCCAGCGGTTCTCCCCTTGCCAGAGGATCGTGGCGTCTCCGCGGTCGCCCTCAACGTCGATCCTTCCCTGGGCGCCGACGATGTTCACGCCCTTGGGGGAAAAAACGACCTCTTCGTCCCCGACGCGGAGAACAAGTTCCGGGATGTGGTACTCACCGACGCACCTCTCCGTCACCACCATGTCCGTGCGGGTGATCTCCACGTCGGCCTTCGCGGCGCTCAGATAGTCGCCTTCGATCGTGCCGTACAGGGCGTTGACGGCTGCAATCCAGGCGTCTCGCTTGGCGGCCCAGTCGATGTCCGCAGGCTTTGCCTTCTGCTTCTTCTCTTGGAAGAACCTTTGCAACTGATCCTGAGCCATTGAGCACCTCGCAAGCCAAACCGATTGGGGGAATACCGCCATTCACCATCGTTTCTAATTCTACAGCCTCCGGGGCAGTGAAACAAGACACGGACCGCAACCCATGCGCGGGAATTGCCCGTGCCGCCGCAATCTTTCCCGATTTCTCGCCATCGGGTGAACTCACCGGTAGTTCACGTAAATGATCGGCGGCGTGCCGCTGCCGGCGATGACCGAATCGTCGGGCTGGATGCCGGGGGCCACCATGTGGTCGTCGTTGGCGAAAATGTCGTCGGTCGTGCCCGGCGACCGCGAGCCCGTGACAAATCCGACGTGCCCGTCCTCGAAGAGCACGTTCTGGCCGCGGCCGGCGTGATTGAGGCTCTGGCGGTCGGCCAGCGCATCGCTGGGGGCATCGGCCATGACGGCGAAATACGTGCGGCCGAGGTTCCTGGTGGGCACCAGCCGCCCGTGTTCCAAGTGCCCGATGCAGTACCCGTAGCTGCCGCCCATCTGGCGCCGCAGCCGTGCCGCTTCCTGATCGGAAAGCGATTGGAACTGCTCGACGGTCGGGATTTGGAGGTCCCGCCCAAGAGCCTCGGGCGATTCGGGGCAAACCACCCGGCGCGAATCGGTCAGATATCCGCCGGAGACGAGCACCGGGGCATAAACGCCCGCCGCCGCCAGCCGCCCTTCCGCGGGCACCGCCGGGAAGGTATCGTCATGGTTGCGGCTGTAGGAGGTCAAGGCCAGGCCCAACTCTCGCAGGTTGTCCGTGCAAGCGGCCAGCCGGGCCTGGAACCGGCTGCCGAGAATGGCCGGCCAGATTACCGCGGAGACCAGCAGTACGATGGCGGCGAGCACCGCGGCGTCGATCCAGCGGAGGCGGCTCACCCAGGCCGGGGACGTCCCGCACGGACTAAGCCGCCGCCTCGCAGGCGACGCCGCCAAGGGTCGCCCGAGAGCGCCAGGCGCACGACTGGAAATCGGACGGCCTGCTACCCGGACCCGACTGCTTGGAATGTGGGCGAAGACATAGTCGCAGGTCCGCCGTGCCAGTCCCTCCGGGGGCCGGTATTCCTCGGCCGCTTCCTCGACGGTCCGCAACCGGGCCAACCGCCGGCGGACTTCAACCAGATCCCGCTGGTATACGGGATCAACCTCCAGGCGCGCCCCGACCTCCTCCATTTCGGAGTCGTCCAACGCACCCAGCAGGTAGCCCAATACGAGCTCTCGTTCCCGCTGGCTCATAGGTGCAAATCGTGGGGGGTGAGGGCTTCGCTCAGCTTCTGGAGTGCCGTGTGCAAGCGGCTCTTGACGGTCCCAACGGGGATGGACAACACGTCGGCGGCCTCGCGGTATTTCAAACCTTGAAAGTAAACCAACATCACGACCTGCCTCGTCTGCTCCGGAAGTTTTTCTACGGCGCGGCGGATATCGTTTCGCTGCTCGGAAGACTCGGTTTCCTCGGCGGGCCCCCGCGTGGGGCTGTCAAAGAACTCCACGAAGGTCCCCGCCTCGC
This sequence comes from Thermoguttaceae bacterium, assembly GCA_050014815.1. Classification (GTDB taxonomy): domain Bacteria; phylum Planctomycetota; class Planctomycetia; order Pirellulales; family Thermoguttaceae; genus JBEKCP01. Next base: position 4,837 of record JBEKCP010000396.1, read on the forward strand.
TCTCCTCGTCGCCTCCCATCCGCCGGTCCAGGCTCGCCATTCGGTGCCGGCCGTTCCGCCGCTGGAGGTCGATGGCCTGGTTCGTCGCCACGGCGTAAAGCCAGGGCCGCAACTTCCGGTCGGGTTCGAACTGGCCGCACTTCAGGTGGACCTGGAGGAATGTCTGCTGGAAGACGTCTTGGGCAAGCTCGGCATCGCCGAGGTAGTTGCGAAGATATCCGTAAAGCTCCTTTTCGTAGCGGCGGACCAACTCCTCGAAGGCCGCGCGGTCGCTGCGATCGCGGTACGCCAACAGGAGTCGCTCGTCGGACCACGCCGTCCGCGGGTGGGGACCCGCGGCGCGCAGCTTCTTGTGGTCTAATGTGCCGCTCATTTGTGATACGCACCCGTCGCCGAGAGGGTTCGGGCCGAGGTGGAAAAGGAGGCGACTCGCACGCCCCGACTCGGCAAAGCGGCCCCTCAGTCACCGTATTATATCAGGTTTGCCCGCAGTGTGGTAAACAAGTCTTTCTCTTTCACGCCGGACATCCCGAGCACCCTCCCTCATCCAACTCTTATTTGAGCAGAAAATATGCCCATTGTGAACCATTTGTGAACCGGCAGCGGGCAAGTAACTGCGCCCCTGCTTCGCAGCAGCAGTGCAATGTCGTAACCCCTTGCCCTTTCACTGCTTGCAAGCTGGGCACCATTTTGTGGTCAGGGCACACCTGCGTGATGGCTGTGGCGCGGCGGCTGACAGCTTCCCAAAGCCGAGCCCGTCCGAAGCGCCGCCCGGGATGCCAAGCTGTGTCAGAATCGCACCGGTACACGGATCAAAATGGCTCAGACTGCCAAAATGGCTGGCTATAGGTCCCACGGGACCCATACTACCCATAACCGTTCACGGGGGACTGTCCGGATTTTCGCGAAGCGAAAATGGGACCGGGTACCCTCTGGGTGCCTTCGGCCCAAGGGCACCCAGAGGGTACCCGGCACATTTTTCGGCCTCAAGGCCGAAAAATGAGCCAGTCCCCGGCCTGTGAACGGTTACGACCAATCTAATTCGTTTCCGTTGCGGAAAGCCTTGTGTCGCCTTTCGCTCCGCGAAAGTGGCGTGGAGCGACCGCTACTTTCGCGGAGCGAAAGGCGACAATCCAGCCAGCCTACTCTTTCC
>JBEKCP010000397.1:0-8797 GCA_050014815.1 Thermoguttaceae bacterium
CTGTGGGGCCGGCGCCCCCGTGGCCGGCCCCAGTTCTCTCAGGGCGGCCGTGCGGCTGAGCTTGACCCGGTCCTGGTCGTCGATGGCGATCACTTTGACCTCGAGCTCGTCGCCGAGCTTGCAGACGTCGCCCACGGCGGAGACGTACCCCTCGGCCAGTTCGCTGATGTGGCACAGGCCGTCCTTGCCGGGTAGTATCTCGATGAACGCGCCGAAATCCTTGATGCTGATGACGCGGCCGTGGTAGATCCTGCCGAGCTCGACGGAGGCCGTCAGGGCCTCGATGCGGCGCATGGCCTCTTCCGCGCCTTCCATGACGGTGCTCGCCACGGTCACGGTCCCGTCGTCCTCGACCTCGATCGAGGCCCCCGTGGCCTCCTGGATGGAGCGGATCATCTTGCCGCCCGGCCCGATCAGCAGGCCGATCTTCTCGGGGTCGATGTGGGTCCGCAGCAGGCGGGGGGCCCAGTTCGAGATTTCGGCCCGGGGCCGCGAGATGGCGGTGAGCATCTTGCGGAGGATCTCGATGCGGGCGTCGCGGGCCTGCGCCAGCGTCGCACGGACGATCTCCTCGCTGATGCCGTGGGTCTTCAGGTCCAACTGGATGCCCGTCACGCCGTTCTGCGTGCCGGCCACCTTGAAGTCCATGTCGCCGAAGTGGTCCTCGTCGCCGATGATGTCGGTCAGCAGGGTCCAGCGGTCCTGCTCCTGGACCAGGCCGATCGAGATGCCGGCGACCGGGTTGCTGATGGGCACGCCGGCGGCCATCAGGCCCAGCGTGGCCGCGCACACGCTCGCCATCGAGCTGGACCCGTTCGACTCCAGGATGTCGGAGATGATGCGGATGGTGTAGGGGAAGTCCTCGGGGTCGGGCAGGACGGGCTTGACGCTCCGCTCGGCCAGCGCCCCGTGGCCGATCTCCCGCCGGCCGGGGCCGCGGATCGGCCGCACTTCGCCCACCGAGAACGACGGGAAGTAGTAGTGCAGCATGAACTTCTGGGAATACTCCTCCTGCAATCCGTCCACCCGCTGCTCGTCGCGGCCGGTGCCCAGCGTTACGGTCACCAGGGCCTGCGTCTCGCCGCGCTGGAAGAGCGCGGAGCCGTGTACCCGCGGCAGCAGGTCGATCGAGCAGGTGATCGGACGGAGGGTCTTGCCGTCGCGGCCATCGGATCGCGTGCCCGCCAGGGTCAGCTCGCGGACGATGCGGCGCTCCAGGGCGTGCCAGGCGGAATCGAACCGGTCGGCCTCGATGGCGTCGGCGGCCTTGGGATCGGGGATCAGTTCGGCCGTTGCGCGGGCTTTGAGCGCCTCGACCGCCTCGGCCCGGGCCAACTTTCCCTCGGTCTGCTTGGCCCGCGCCAACTCGCCGGAATACTTCTGTGAGAGCGTCTCCAGGAGCGTATCCGGGGCGGGGGCGACATACGGGACTTTCACCGTGCCCGCCTTCGCCGCCAACTCCTCCTGCATCTGGCAAAGCTCGCGGATATGTTCATGGGCCTTCACGATGGCGTCGAACATCAGGGTTTCGGGCATTTCGCGGGCGAAGCCCTCGATCATCAGGATGGCGTCCTTGGTGCCCGAAACGATCAGGTCCAGATCGCTCTCCTCCAGCTCGTCGTGGGTGGGGAAGGGAACGAGCTGGCCGTTGATGTAGCCCATCCGCACGGCGCCCAGCGGTCCCTGGAAGGGGAGCGGGGAGAGCACGAGCGCGGCCGAGGCCCCGTTCATGGCCAGCACGTCGCCGTCGCTCTGCCGGTCGGAGGCCAGCACGAAGGTCTGGATTTGGACTTCGTCGAAGTAGCCGTCGGGGAACTGGGGGCGGATGGGGCGGTCCATGAGCCGCGCCGTCAGGGTCTCCTTGACGGTGGGGCGCCCCTCGCGCTTGATGAACCCGCCGGGGAACTTCCCCGCGGCAGCCACCCGCTCGCGATAATCGCAGGTCAGCGGAAAGAAGTCGCCCGGCCGCGGCGGACCGCTCGCCGTGGCCGCCAACACCACGGTCTCGCCATACTGGACAAGACAACTCCCGGCAGCTTGCTTCGCCAACTCGCCGGTCTCGATCGAAAAAACTCCCGCTCCAATCTTGCGCTCAACACGTACTTTCAATTTCTTCCCGCCTTCCTTCTGGCGGAAGGTCCCTACTTGCGGATTTCGAGGTGCCGAATGATGTCGAGGTAACGCTGGGGGTCGACTTTCTTCAGATAATCCAAGAGCCGCCGCCGCCGGCTGACCAGCATGAGCAGACCCCGCCGGCACGCATGGTCTTTCTTGTGCCCGCGGAGGTGCCCGGTCAGCGCGTTGATGCGCGACGTCAGAAGGGCGACTTGAACTTCCGGCGAGCCGGTGTCTTCCTGCTTCCGCCGGAACTTCCCGATCAACTCCTGTTTCCGCTCTTTTGTGATGGTCATCTGCTACCGCGACTGCTCCACCTGGTCAACTCGACACACTTTTCGGCGAAGCACCGTCCTCCTACCGTGTCTTGTGGAACTCTTCCTACGTACTTTGAAATTAACTACTGAAACCCTAAGTTTACTGTCTCTCCATTGTTTTGCAATGGCGGGTGAAGGCAAGGGGGAGAAAAAAAGGCGGCGAAGATAGTAGGGCTATGCGAAGCTACCCTATCCCTCTTAGAGAGGGGCAGCGAGTGAGGGGCAGGCGGGGGGTTGCGTCGGAAAGCGGGTGGTGGAGGCCGCTCCCACTCCAGTTCCCCTCACCCCGACCCTCTCCCGGAGGTGGAGTGGGACTGATCGCAGCGGGTGCCCTTGCTGAGCAGTATGGGCTAGGCCCGGCGGGGGCCAACCCGGGTACGGCGCGCCAGGCCAAAGGTCCCAAGGCCGCCCACTGCCAGCAGCAGCAGGGTCGAAGGCTCGGGGGTCGGGCTCACGACGACGGCGCCGTAGGCAATGGCCGTGGCTCCCCCCACATTGAAGGTGAAGCCGTCGTTGACCGGGAACGCGACTACGGGGTTGAAGCCTTCGGCCGCCCAACTGTGCGCCCCGCCATTGTTGGCCGGGTCGTTCAGCCAGACCTGACTGGTGTTCGCGTCGTAGCCGTACATCTCGAAGGCATGGCCGATCGCCGAGGTCTTTAATTCGCCAGCGTCGTAGCCCGTTGGCAACTGGTAGCGGACGTCGGGGGCCTGGCCGTTCTTCCAAGCGATGACCAGGATCACGTCGGCGCCGCCCGCAAGGTCGGCCGTCAGCGCGTTGTAGAAGTTCAGGCCCTCTTGATTCGGGGGAACCGGGTAATCACTGTAGAGCCGCTCGTGGGTGTTCCAGCCGACGCTGCTGTTGGCCGCCAGGTACGAATCCAAGCCGGTCTTCAGGTTGTCCAGGGTCGTGCCGCCGTTGTGGGTGGTCTGCATCAGCGCGGCGAGGGAGCCGGTGGGCGGCCCGTTCCCACCCACCACATCGCCGCCGTTGTTCGGTGGACTCAAGCCACCGATGATGGTGGTGGCGCCGTTGTTCGACCCCGGCAGGTTTCCCGGCCCGTACAGGTTGCCTTGCACGAGCGCGGGAACGGTGTTGCCGAAGTGGTAGACCAAGTCCCCGGCCACCGTCGGCACGCAGTAGTTGGTCCAGGTGCCGTTGGCCGTCTGCGAAAAATCATAGACATTGTTCTCAATGACCGGTGCGGCCGAAAGGTGGCCCCCCGCAAGCCCGACCAACAGGACTGCCGTGACAGCGACACAAAGAGTTTTCGCGTTCATGTTGACGCTCCTAGAGTAAGTAAAAGGGGGCATTTTTCGAGCTCTCCAACGGAGAACCCCTCCAAAACGCCACTCCTCTTCCCGAATTAGATCGTCGGCGAACTTCGGCGCGCGACACTCGACCGTCAGCGTGATGCCTGACGGGAAGCAACTCATCAGCGGAGCAAGAACCCCGATTATACGATTATCAAGAACCCCGTCAAGTTTTTGGCGCACCATTCTTGGGCGGTGCAAGAACCAATTTGGGGGGTTCCGGTCTAGGGACTATCATACCCAACCTGGATGGCAGGTGTGCTTTCCCAGAACCGGGACGGCGTCCCCGGCCCGCCGGTGAGTCATATCTCCCGTCTCGGGCGGTTCAATTCCTCCGCTCTCTATCCCCCACAAACGTACGGACAGTGACCCCTCCTTTGCCCAATACGGCCGTCACCGCCCCCGTGTCGGCCGTGTGGAGGACGTGGCTACCCGCGGTCTTATACACCGACGCGACCGGCCGGATGTCCCAGCGGTGACTGCCGCTGACGACCGCCCAGGCCGGCGTGCTCCAGACCGCCAACCGGTTAGGATCGCTCCGCCGGCTGCCATGGTGCGGGACCAACAGGACATCGCAGTGAATGGGCATTTCCGCCAGGACGTCGTCCAACCCCGGCGATTCCAGGTCTCCGGTCAACAGGATCCGCCGGTCCAGGTACTCGAGCAGGAGCGTCAGGCTATTGGCGTTGTCTGTTCCTAGCACCCCCTTTGGAGGAGGGTGCAGGACTTGGATGGTGTAGCCGGCCTCCGGTTCCAGCCGCTCAGGGGCGGCGAGCAGCTTGACGGGCACCCCGGCTCGCTCAATGGCGTCCCAAAGGAGCTGCACGAGCGGTTTATTCTCCTCGAACATCACCGGCGTTACGTAGATCACGCCGATGGAAAAGCGGTCCAGCAGTCCCGGCAGCCCGTTGAAGTGGTCGGAGTCGGCATGCGACAGTACGACGGCATCCAGGTGCATGATCCCGCGCGACCAGAGGAAGCCGGCGACCGCCCGGGTGGCGTTCTCCGGGGCGCCGAACTCGCCCGCATCGTAGAGCAGCGTCTTGCCGGAAGGCAATTCGAGGACAATGGCCTCGCCGTGGCCGACGTGGAGGAACGTTGCGCGGAGATGGTGGCGGTCGGTCCGCAGCATGGCGGCCCCGAAACCGGCGGCCACCCACGCCGCCAGGATCGCGAGGCACCAGCGTCGCGGGGGCCTCCACCGCGGAAAGACCAGCAGCAGCGCCAGCCCGGCGTAGAAGCCCGCCAGCCACCAGTCGGGCGGCCCCGGCACCCAGAAGTGACCGCAGGGACACCGCTGTCCCAAGTGTACCAGCCCATCCACTGCGTAGAGGCCCGCCTTGCAGATCCAAGCACACAGCGGGGCCAACGGCGGCGCCACGGCGCCCAGCACCAGCAGTCCAAACCCGCCCAGGAGCGAAACGACCATCGGGACCCACACAAAGGTGTTCAGCAGCACGGCCACCGGACTGACGAGATGGAACCGGGCCATCACCAGGGGGACCGTCACGAGCCAGATGGTCAGGCTTACGAGCGTCAGATGCCGAAGGCCACGCATCGCCGCCCACAGGACCTTCGCCGACCATCCCCGGTTTGCCGCCACCAGCCGCGCGATCGGATCCTGTTCTCGGGAGGTGCCGAACCAGACGGGGGCAAGGGCCATCAATCCGCCCACGCACAAGAACGACAGTTGGGCCCCGATCCGAAACAGGTCGCACGGGTTGATCGCCAGCACCACCAGTCCGGCGGCGGCCAGCGAATTGAACCCGAACCTCCGCCGGCCGAAGTAAAGCGATCCGCAGAGGCAGAGCATCAGGATCATCGCCCGGATCACCGGCGGCTGGGCATCCACCAGCACCGCGTAGAGGACCGTGAAGAGCGCGACCACGAGCAGGGCCACGCGGCGCGGAATCGGCATCCGCCGCATGACCGCCAGCATCGTCCCGGCGAGGATCCCCAGGTGCAGGCCCGCGACGACCAGCAAGTGGATGGCGCCGGTCTCCACGTAGGCTTCGGTGGTCTCGGGATCGAGCGTTTCCCGTTGCCCCAGCAAGACGGCGCCGGCCAGCGTGGAATTGCGGTCGCCGAGGTATTGCTGGAGCAGCCCGACGCCGTGCATCCGCGTCTGCTCCAAGAGCCTCCGCGGACTCCAGGGGCGGCCGGAGGCCAGCCGCGTGACGCACTCGGCGTGCTCCGACCGGAGTTGGCTGCGGACTCGGATCGCACGGTAGTTGGCCGAAGCATCTGTCTCGCCCGGATTCATCGGCCGCGGGACCTCCGACAAGCGGGCGAAAATCCGCAGCCGGTCGCACGCCTGGACCTCCGGGAGCAGGGCGTCGACGACCATGCGGGCCCGGCCGGAAGCCCTCCGCCAGCCATCGGCGTCTCGTATGCCGATCACCTCGACCTCCAACCGCACCTGGTCGCCGCGGTCGAGCGTCCGGAACGGGGAATGGACCGGCGTTGGCATCCGTCGAGGCGTTTTCAAGGCAACGGCATCGAGGCAGACGGGCTCGCGGGTCGGCCGGGCGAAGTACCCGAGGTCGTCCTCGGCGAACAGGCGCCACCGGCAGTGATGCCAGGAGGCCGCCGTCGCGGCGGTTGCCAGGAGCAGGGCGGCCATCGCCATTGCCAGTCGCCCACGTCGCCACAGAAGAAGCCAGGCGACCAACCCGGCGACCGCCACCCCCCACCAGGCGGGCGCGGGCAGCGGCCGCCAGCGGTCGGCAGCAATCCCGCCCGCCGCGACCGCCAGGACCAGGACCAGCGGGTAATACGGCGCCGGACTGGAGATCGCCCCGGCATTTTGGGAACCAGCGGCGGCCATGCAACGTATTTTGCCGCCGGCAGGGCGTTCTGGCAAGGAGTATGGAGTTTTTGGGACTTTGGTTTTGGGTCTTGTGACTTAGGTCTAAGCCCCAAGCCCGCCCGCTGAACTGCGAACCGCTCTTGCCGCAAATTCGACAACCAGGCTATCATGCCGCCCGAAAGCAGGTGGTTGCATGATGTCACACACAGTGTGCGAGCAGCCGGCGGCGGGCGAAACGCCCCGCACCGCGAGCAAGCTTCAACCAACCTTGCGGCTTCCCGTGGAGATTTTTCCCGCGGGAACCGATCCGCTCTCCCCCCGGGCCGAGGCCCGGTGGCTCTGGATCTTCGTCATCGTCGGGCTGACGCTGAGACTGGTGCGGTATCTGCTGCGGTTCCCGCTCTGGGAAGACGAGGCCCTGCTGTCGGTGAACTATCTCGACCGCGGTTACCTCGGCCTGCTCCAGCCGTTGGACTACGCGCAGGTCTGCCCGCCGCTGTTCTTGTGGGCCCAGTTGACCGTGATCAAGCTGTTGGGGTTCACGGAATACACGCTTCGGCTCATTCCGTTTGTGTGCGCGATGCTGAGCGTGCCGGTGTTCCGCCATGTTGCCGCGCGGTTGTTCCGCGGGACGGCCCTGGTGCTGGTGGTCGCGGTCTTCGCGGTAGGCTACCCGATGATCCGCTATACGGCCGAGGCCAAACCCTACGCCCCGGACCTGCTGGCGGCGCTGGTGATGCTCGGCCTGGCGATCGAGTGGCTGCGGCGTCCGCACGAAAGCCGCTGGCTCTGGTGGCTGGCGGCCGTCGCGGGGCCGGCGATCGGATTCTCGTATCCGGCCGTGTTCGTAGCCGGGGGGATCAGCCTGGTCGTGGGCTACGTTCTCTGGAAGGAAAAAGGGGACCGGGTACCCTCTGGGTGCCATTTGCCGGAACGGCCCGGAGGCGGGCACCATGCACACATGGTCGTCGCACAAATGGGGACCGGGTACCCTCTGGGTGCCTTTTTCCAAGGCTGGCGGCCGTGGCTCGCCTTCAACTTGATCCTGGTCCTCAGTTTTGCGGGCCTGATGGCGCTAAATCACCAGGCTGTCGGTCAGGCCAACCAGGAGCAGATGACCGACGGCTGGAGCGACACCTTCCCCCCCGTGACGCAGCCGATCAGGCTCGTGGGCTGGTTGTTTTCGATCCACACGGGCGCGATGCTGGCCTATCCGGTCGGCGGACCGCACGGGGGCAGCACCCCGGCCTTCATCTGCCTGCTCCTTGGTCTGGCCGCGCTGGCCCGGCGGCGCCAAGGGCTTCTCGCTTTCCTGCTGCTGGCCCCGTTGGGATTGAACTTCGCGGCCGCGGCCGCGCACCGGTTTCCCTACGGCGGCCATCCTCGCATGGGCCGTTACCTGGGGTCGGTGTTTTCGATGCTCGTGGGCCTGGGGATCGCCGAAACGGTGGCGTGGGCGGCCGCCCGCGTGCGTACACCGTTGCCCGGACGAAATCGAGCCCTGGCGGCCGCGCTCGCGGCGCTCCTGGCCCTGGCGGCCGGCTCGCTGCTGCGCGACCTGGCACACCCTTACAAGACGGCAACGACGCTGCGGGCGCGGCAGTTCGCCCGCTGGTTCTGGTTCGACGTGGCCCACGACTGCGAGTTGGTCTGCCTCAAGACCGATGCTCGCGAAAGTTTCCCGCGGATCGCGCACAACGACGGCTGGCTCTCCCTGTACCTGTGCAACGAGCGGATCTATTCCCCGCGGCACGCCCGGGGGGAACCGCCCCAGTTGGATCGCGTCTCGGCCGAGTGGCCGCTGCGGTGCGCCTTGTACCGTTCCTCGTTCGAGGAGCGCGACAACCGGCCCCTACAGGCGTGGCTGGAGGGCATGAAGGCCAATTACGTGCTAGTGGCTCACGACCAGTACCCCATGCCGGACGAGAACGAGCGGGAGTTGCGCTCGGTCGATTACCTGGACGTTTTCAAGTTCGTCCCGCGATGTCCATGACCGTTTAGCGGGCGGGCTTGCCCGCCGAGCGGTCTGCGGAAAGAACTGTGCTGCAACGCGGCGGGCAAGCCCGCCCGCTAAACGATCTGCTACTACGTCACTCACACAATCGCCAAGGAGAACAAGGTTGCGTCGGAAGATGGAAGCCGTGTTGTGTTTCGAGTCCAGCGACGATGGGTTGCCCAGGATCGTTCGTGACTATCGTGCCAGATACCGGGCCGTCAGTCAAGTCCTCGACGACAATCCCGAG
>JBEKCP010000398.1:0-5902 GCA_050014815.1 Thermoguttaceae bacterium
GTCTTGGCCTCCCAGTTCTTGATCCGCTGGCCTTCGTCGAGGATGATCAGGTCCCAGTGGACCCGCTCGATGGCCATGATGTCGCGGAGCACCTGCTCGTAGTTGCAGACGGTGAAGAAGCAGTCGTTCTGGTACTGCGGTGCCCGCTGGGCCGCACCGCCGATGACAAGCTGGACGCTGCGGTCGGAGAAGCGGCGGATCTCGCTCCGCCATTGCGACTTGACCGAGGCGGGGCAGACCACGAGGACCTTGCGGATATCCGCTTCGCGGGCGAGGACCTCGGCGGCGCCGACGCCCTGGATGGTCTTGCCCAGGCCCATGTCGTCGGCCAGGATGGCCCGCCCGGCCCCCACGGCGAAGGCGATCCCTTCGAGCTGATAGGGGAGCAGTTCGACCTTCAGAAGCTGCTTGCGCAAGGGGTGCCGGGCCGGGTCCTTCTGGATCTCGGCCATCCGCTCGGACATGCGATGCTGGAAGAGCCGCCGCTGAATGAGTTCCTCGGCGTCGGGATACACCGTGGCCGGGCGGCCCAGCCGCTCCATCCGCTTCAGGCACTCGACCAGCCGCCGGACGTCGTCGATCGGCCCGCCGGCCAGCGGGCCGGCAGCCTTGACAAGCTCGGGCGCGGGCTGGTCGGGGAGTTGCAGGTGGAGCGTCACCTCCTCGCCGTAGAGCACGTGGACGAAGGCCTCGCGGTTGCGATAGGGCCGCCCGCGGACCGAGGCCGGGAACCGCCGCCGCACGCGATGGGCGAGGTGCATGATGTGCTTGCAGGTGCCCAGCGTATTGGTGCGGAAGTCGGGACACGAGCAGAAGGACTGACCCCGCTCTTCACCCCGCAGGGCCACGCGGTAGCTCTTGCCCGACAGGGCGCTGGTGATCGTGTAGTCGGTCCAGGGCCGCCGGGGATCGGAGGATTGGAAGCGGAACTTTTCGGTTGCGGCCCGCTCCCGCCGGTCGCTGAGGGCCTGCTCCACAAGCTCCTGCTCGCTGAGGGTCTCCAGGGGCCGCTTCTCGTCGGGCACGGCGGCCAGCCCCAGCGCCGTCTTCTCCTCCAGTATCAGCGAGACCGCCGCCCCGACGTGCTCGCACATCGTCTCGCAGGCGGTGCAGTTGAAGCGGAGGCGGTTGCGGGCCTCCGCCATGGTCGTGATGGTCGCCACGGCGTCCTTCCCGCGGACCGCGCCGGGCAGCGTGAGCCGGAACAGGTCGCCGCGGAGGTAGACGTCGCGATCCAGGTCGATCTCCTGGTACGTCGCCCCCTTGCGGATCAAATCGGCGCCCTCCGGCCCGAGGAGCTGGCAGGCCTGCACGTACGTGAGCCGCGAGAGCCGGTCTTTGAGGGTGAGTTTCTTGCTCTGCTTGGTCTTCTTGCGACGAGACTTGGTCTTCATGAAAGGGGTCTCCCGAAAAGTCCATTTCACGGCCCCCCGCAGGCCGAGGTTCCCGCCATTGTGGCGACTGGTTGCGGGGAGGTCAAGGGGAGAGTTTCTCGCGGATTTCCCTTCCTCAGCCGCCCGCTTCCTGCCATGCTCGGTCCATCAGATCGGCCACGCCCAACTCGGCCGCCCATTTCTGCAGATACAGGCGGTCGAGTCGGCCCTGCTGCATCTTCAATACCCCAAGCACGTCGTGCCACTGGCGGTCCGAGACTTCGTCGCCCAGGCGATACCATTCCAGCTTGCTCAGCACGGTGTCTTCGGGCGAGGCCAAAAAGACTTGGACGGCCGGGGCGTCGGGATCCACGGCTCTCCTTTCCCGGCGGGCGAACGATGCGCGGTCGAAACCCCGATTCTTGGAGACAAAAACGTCCACTTTGAACGACGTTGCCAGGTGAATGACATTGAAGCACGAACGGGCCGCGATGGCCCCGCGGATCATGCCGGCGTCAATGTAGTAATCCGCCTGGAGCGACTGGACCAGGCCGGCAACGTGTCGGGACTCCAGTTCGGCGATGACGTCGGCACCGAACGCGGCCCCCACGAGGCCGTGCGCGGAACTGGCAACCGATCCCCCCACGTAATAGGGGACGTCCAGCCGCTCGAGGGCGTCGATCACGGGGAGGAGCGCCGTCAAGGCGTCGTTGCGCTGCATGATCGCCTCTTCTCAAGATAGTTCCGCAGCCTTGCGGCCAGGTCCGGGCCGTAGTGGTGTTCCACCCAGAGCAGGTCGATCTCTCGCTGGCCGAGTCCGGGATTGGCCTTGGCGATCCCTTGCCGGGAGAGATGCACCAGCCATGCGGTCCAATCGCGCATCCGCGCAAGCCGCTCCGCGACGCTCATCCTGCGGAGCAGTTCGATCCGAACCTTCTCGGCTTCGGGATGCGTATCGGAAAGCATGGGCGGCCGGTTCTAATGCGAATGGGTCATGGCCGGGCCGGGTTTCTCGGGAATCGACGATCGAGAGGTTCGCAAACACGATCCTTGCCTGCGATTACCCATTATCACCCTTTCCGGTGCCCCCTGCAAGCCGCGTGACTCTACGCGACCAATGACTCCCCTCTCCCTCCGGGAGAGGCACCCACGAGTGGGTACCCGGGGGCGAGGGCGGGCGGCGCGAGAAAGACAAATTACTCCCCTCTCCTTTCGGGAGAGGCGTAGGGGGCGAGGGCGGGTGGCAGCCCTCATTGTGACACGCAGGCGCGTACCCAGGTCCTCGAGCGAACCGCGAAGCGGTTCCATATCACAGCCCGGGGTTGCCGCGCAGCGGCTACCCCGGGTCGCGGATCAAATGATCCCGTTGAACCCCGTAGGGGTTCCACAAACGCATCTGCAACCCCGTTGGGGTTGGGACGCGCCGCTGTGGCCGGAAACCCAGGGTGGCGCTTCGCGGCTTCGCCGCTCCGCTGACCCTGGGCTAAGTTGTGCAACGCCTTCGGCGTAACGGGCGCGCGGCAGTATCGATCTGCCTTTCCCGGGAACCAAAAAGGGTCCGAAACGCCTTCCGGACTCGGCGTCCGGTCCGGGTCAAGAGGGTTTCGGCGGCTTTTCGCCAGTCCAATCACTCTTGCGCGACTTAATCGTGTGGCAGTTCGCGCACAGGCACGCGAAGGGCGAGCCTGCCACGTGCCCGTCCACATGATCCAACTCCAACACTCGCACGTCGTCGAAATCGCATTCCTGACGAACGATACCGACTGCCCCGTGCCGCGCGAAGAGCAGAGGCCCCATACGAACTACGGAGGTTCCCATTGGTACGAGTATACAGCCACCGGATGACAATGCGCTCTGCGGGTTCCAGATGCGGCTCAGCGACGAGGAGTCGGTCGCGCGGCAGGTTCACGGGGCCGTCGTCCTTGTAGAGAAAGCGCAACGCGGTCCGTAGCGCACGTCGATCCGCGTCTGGGACGGCGATGATGCGGGACTCGATATATCGCTCGTCGTTGAATCGGCTCCCGTCAATGACCATCAACTCGCGCATGAGGTACCGCCTTTGCCGCCGAACAGGTATTCGATCGCGGAAGTCAAATTAGACATAATCGGATGTTCACATCTGAGTTTTTGCGACATTCCCCCTCTCCCCCTGCCCCTCTCCCGGAAGGAAAGGGGAGCCCATATTCTACCACGGCGTTCACGGCCCGGTGATTGGAATCGTTGCGTCCACGGCCGGGTCGGGTGCAAAGGCCCGGGTGGCGATCGGGCTTGACGAGGCCCAGCTCGATAAATCGACGATCACCCGGCCGCATGACGCCCGGCCGAAGGGGCCCGTCCCCGGGAACGGTTACCTTCAGGCGGGCCGCCTTGCCAACTTCAGAGAACTCACCGGCGGCCGGTTGAAAGCCTTCCCGGCTCGTGCTACAACATCTGGCGGCCGGGAGGTGCCGGGGTCGTCCCCCGGGAAGCATAAATGCCGATCGTCCCGGCCACTTTTCCAGCCTCTGCTGGACCTTTTCGGGCATCTTGAGTTGGAGCGACCCAACATGGACGTCGGATACGAGAGAACACAGCATGGCCGATGGCACTTGATCCTGCTTGCCGCGGCGAGTGGGATGCTCGTCGGTGCCTGGCTCGCCCGCGACGAACTGACCGTGGCTGTGTTGCTGCCGGTCATCGCAGCCATCTTCGTCCTTCTTGCCCTGATGTTCGGCTCGCTGACGATCCGCGACGAGGCCGAGTGGTTGGTACTCCGCTACGGCCCGTTGCCGGTCTTCCGCAAGAAGATTCGCTATTTGGACATCACCTCAGTCGAGCCCGGCCGCATTTCAATCATCGACGGGTGGGGCATCCACTACATCCCTGGCCGTGGCTGGACCTACAACCTCTGGGGCTTCGGCTGCGTGAAGCTCACCGTGGGTAGGAAGATCGTGCGGGTGGGCACGGACGACGCAAATAACCTGGCAGGATTCCTCCGCGACAAGCTGGCCCAAGATTGAGGTGCGTCATGCAGACCAAGACGCCGCTGTTCTTGATGTTTGTGTCGTTGGCGTGTGCTACCGGAGTGATGGCCCGGGACTTGACGGCCACGCCAGCCAACCTCCGGCAGCAAGTCACTGCCTTGCAACCCGGAGACACCCTCTTGCTTCAGGCGGGCAAGTATCCCGGCGGAATCTGGCTCAAGGGGCTACATGGCCGGCCGGACTTCTGGGGCAACGCACGCGACCGTTTCGATCAGGCGGGGGCCTGCCAGTCCTCGTCCCAGAAGCGACCGATCGAGGGCCAACGGCGACCAGTGAAGTCTCCAGCCGTGAAAACGCCCCCCATGACATCCTCAAGTCGGCTACCATTTTGAGATGAAACGCCGCGTTGCCCAACTGCCGCTGCACTCGGGAAAGGCCCCGCCCTGGCTCTTCAAGCGGATGACCAAGCTGGCCGGCGCTGTGACCATGGCCATCGTCGAGGAGTTCGGCCCAGCCGAGATGCTGCGGCGGTTGTCCGATCCGTGGTGGTTTCAGGCCTTCGGCTGTGTGCTGGGCTTCGACTGGCACGGTAGCGGCGTGACCACGGTCACCTGCGGGGCGCTGAAGGAGGCGGCCAAGGTCTGCGGCCCCGACTTGGGCATCCTGGTGGCCGGTGGCAAGGGTGGGGCGAGCCGCAAGACGCCCCAGGAGATCACCGACGCCGCCGACCGCCATGCCATCACGGCCGGAGATCGGCTGGTCTATCGGTTCGTAAATCGCCAAGTAGGCAGACGTGGGGCAATCATCGCTGCGTGCTCCCGTCGATGGCCAGCGGTGCTGCTGAGTCGCGCCCCGTTGGGCTGCCCCAATCGGTCTCCTTCAAGGCACTCGCCATGAGCATCAACGCGTGGGCGCTGTCGTACGCCCACTGGGCAGCCATGCGCCGTCGTTTGGCGGGCTGGGTCGCGTACTCCTCACGCAAACTCCTCAACTCCGCATTGGTTTGCACTAATGGGGAGTTGCCCCTCCATGGTGGGGATCGCTCAGGAAGAGTGCGTCCCAAGCATCTCCTGGCGGATGCATCAGTTTCTGCACCTGTTCGTCCACCCACGGGTAGATGCCATCAGTGTCGCCAGGAAACCGTTGCATTGCGACTGTCATCAGTTCTTCTCGCAGGCGTGGCGAAAGTACAGACGGCTCCCCTCGAATCCCCGCCCAAACCATGCCATCGACAATTCGGAAGATGCGCTCCTCCGGCACTTCGAGCGTCCATTGACAGTAACCGCACTTGTGGGGCCAGTCGTCGGCTGATGAGCAACACCAGACGAACTGATCCGTTCCGACCCGGCGCCACAATCCCTCGTAAGCAGCCCGATACTGTTGGACGAACGTCGATTTTTCGGGCTTGACCTCGCCCTGTAACCGTTCACAGGGGACTGTCCCAATTTTCGCGGCGAAGAAGGTGTGGCCGCAAGAACAACCGGTATTCGCCGCGAAAATGGGACTGTCCCCCTCGGCCGTAAGGGGACAGGCACATTTTTCGGCCGTCAAAGACTAGCGACTGGC
>JBEKCP010000399.1:0-5894 GCA_050014815.1 Thermoguttaceae bacterium
GCGTCCCAACCGCCGTAGCGGCTCTC
Organism: Thermoguttaceae bacterium; assembly: GCA_050014815.1. Taxonomy (GTDB): domain Bacteria; phylum Planctomycetota; class Planctomycetia; order Pirellulales; family Thermoguttaceae; genus JBEKCP01. Next base: position 27 of record JBEKCP010000399.1, read on the forward strand.
TGCATCGATCCGCACCTGGACGACCTTGTTGGTCACCTTCGCGGTGTACGTGCGTCCGATCTTCACTTCGCTCTTCTTCACGGCACATCTCCTTGGAAAAAAGGATTCTTCGATCTTCGCAGCGAACTCCTACGTTCGTCTGCACATCCACACAGGAGCCAGGTTTTCGGAGAAAGATCAAGCGGATTGCGAGGCCCTTGAGCCAGATTCTTGTAATTCCTGTGTAATCGGTTTGCGGCCCGGCCTGGCGGTCCCGGATGTTCCGTCACGAGCGTCATTTGCGTCATTTGGCCCGAATTGGAGCGGCATTTGCGTCACGGCCGCCGCCCCGTCCGTCACCCCGCCGCCATTTGCGTCATGCCGGGCCGACTTATTTGCATCGCCTTGCACCGCGTTGCACCGGTTGCCCCGCGGGCATGACGCGCGTGACGAACATGACGCAATTCCTGGGAGGCCTGTTTGTGCCTGACAACAGTCCGTCGCCGCGCTCGCAGCTCAACGCCACGGCCCTCGCCGTCGAAAGGGATTCAATCGTGCTGACGCGAGCCGGCGGGCAGGCCGTGAAGAGCAGCTTGATCTGCTCGAACGATCGAGCGCCCCGCCGGTGCAGAAAGAGGCGGCCCGGCGGGCGATTCTGGCGAAGTGCGGCCAGGAAGTCTGAATCGAACCGGCGGCGGAGCTCGCCGCCGCGATCGAGGCGCAAGCGGCCGCCGGATTGCTGGGCGTCCCGCTGGAAACGATCGAGGCCAGGCTGACGATGTGCCGGGGGTGTCCGCGGTTTGGGGGAGACCGCTGTTCGACCAGGTATTCCGGTGATTGTTCGACGGGTCCGGCGCGATTCGTCCGCGCCGTAATTGGGCAGGCGAACCTTAACCCGCCCGAGCCGAATGAGGTGCCGTGCGAAACTTGGCCTGCGTGAAGAGGGTGCCGCGCGTGGTTTTGGGCGGTCGTGTCCGATGTGATGCACCAAGTGCCGGCGTGCTCGGCCGTCTGCTCCTCGGCGACATAGCCGGTCGCTGTGCCCGGTGCGGCTGCCACTTGAGCCAGAGTAGCTTGGCGGTGGCTAACAAGATTAGGATGGTCACGGAACGGTGCGCCCAGGGGAAAGTGGTAGCAGGTGGACTTGATTTCCTTCGCAAGACCGGAATTCCTGCGTCCTGGTTTCTTCAATCCGAATAGAGGAGAAGAACTCATGCCAAAGAAAAGCAGTCCAAGTTGCAGCGTCAAAGGAAGACTCGAATTGGAGCCTGGCGATCACGTCGTTAACCGGCGGAACCCCCACGATCAGCGCGCGGAGGACATCGACGACACAGTGATCACGTTCCAACCGAGCGTTGGATTTGGCGGTTGCGACTTGGTGAATGTCCACTATAAGCACCCTCGCACCGGCCACCCACAGGGTTTCGGCGGAGCCAGCGCGGGGCTCGAAGTATTCGACGGCGATGTCGTGTACGCTTGCTTTCACGTCGAGCGTGCCCGCAGCGGCGGTGAAACAGACGGCGGGGCCACGGCCGCGCGTGCCGAAGGCGCGGCGGATGACAGCCCGGATATGCTGGACTGAACGACGACGGACGTTCTCCAGGGAAGGCCGACTTTGAGCGATTGGCGGGTTGCACGACGAACGATTGTGCCGCCCGTAGCGATCTTGCCAGAGATTACGAACATAACGGTGCCGGCCTCGCCGTGTGTAAGCAAAGTAGGCGATTGACCTTTCCTGCCGATATTTCGGTGGCCGATACAAGGTAACGATTGTGCGGAAGGGCATCGCGTATTGGTAAAGAGTGCCGGTTGCAACGGAGGTTCCGATTATGCGTTACCGAGGCTCGGCCCATCTTTACGCCTGCGGGATTGTCGTTGGAATCCTGCATTTCGCAACGCTTGCCGGGGGGCAGGTTGCGCCGGAGGCGGCCCCGCGCTCGCTGGGTCGCATGATCGCGACGCGGCAGGCCGACGAACATGTCCGGTATGCGTTCGACCTTGTGGGCCACGGCGCGGTCCACTCTGCCCAGGCCGAGTTTCTCCGGGCCTTGCAGTCGGTTTCGCAGGCATTGGACACCGAGGCGGGCAGCGACGTCCATTGCCGCGCCCTCAGCGCCGGTCTGACGGCGTTCCAGGAGGCCGAGGATTTTGCGGAGGCGGATGCCCGACGTTCGGCCGGAGGGAGCATCGCCCACTTGGTCGCCAGCCATCGCACGCCGACGTTGAAGAAGGCCGATTTGGATCCGATGACGCCGTTGTTTGCCATGCAAAACTACTATGCCTTTGCGGAGAACGAATTGGCCTTGGCAGGCGGCCATCAGCCGGCGGCTTCGCTGGCGCTCTACGGATGGGCACGACTCCAGGCCCTTCTTGGCGGCACGACGCCGGGAGGCGCCCAGCCCGCTAAAGCCGTTGCACTGCACCGGGCCGCTCTGAAAATCGATCCACGAAATTACCTGGCCGCCAACGAACTGGCCGTCCTGATGGCCCGCTATGGCGAGTCGGAAGAGGCCCGGCAGCTTCTGTTGCACAGCCTCTCCCTCACGCAGCGATCGGAAACCTTGCACAACCTGGCGGTGGTCTGCGAGACGCTCGGCCGGCGCGAAGAGGCCGCAGCCGCCCGCAAGCACTGCCAGGAGGCGATGTCCGCCGAACGGGCCGACCCGCAAACGCAGGGAACCTTGGGCGGAATGGTGTATTGGGTGGACAGGCAAACGTTCAGCCAGCATGCCGATCCCTCCGAGCTGGGCAATGCTCCGTCGGGCTCTGCCCGGTCTGCACAGGCGCAACAACCGGCCCCGCCGAAGAACCAGAGTAGCGATCCTCTTGCGAATTTGGTCCTTAATGCCTGGAAGAGGCTGACAGGCGCGTCCGTTGAGAATAAGCCTGCCGCTCCTCCATCAATTAGTGTGAACTAGGACCCGCCCATCGAAGACCGAGAGGTGCGGGGAAAGCCGTGAAGTCCACGTGAACTTTGCTCGTCCATTGAAGTTGGACCGGATACCAGGAGGACCTTTTCGATGTCGATAAGTCATAACTCCCGTTCCGTGCGCCGCCTGAAGCTTCGGACTGCGGTAACGTTGACGGCGCTTTTCGTCGGGATTGGGGCAGCACGGGCGCAGGAGCAAAGGATCGTGCTGACGCCCTCCGAGTCGTCGTCGCCGGCGGTCAGCCTGGCCATTCGCGAGTCGCCCTTGCCGCCGGCCCCAGACGGGTCCGCCACGGCGGATACCGTGTCGGCGGCGCCGGCAGCGGCTGCGGAAGTTGCGCCCGCCCATGAGCCGGTTTGGAAAGTGCCGACAAGGCCGACGCGGGTTATGAGGCTTGCCGCGGCGCCTGCTGCCGCTATGAGGGTTGCCCCGGCGCCGGCCGCGGCGCCGGCCGCGGCGCCAGTCCCGACCGCGGAGCTTTCCCCCGCCGCGGAGTTTCCTGCCGCACCGGCGGACCCCGTCGCGTCGCCCACGGCTGTACCATCGCCGGCGGTCGAGTCGATGATCTGCTGCCCGTCTCCCGAGGAGTGCCGCTGCGGCGTCGCGTGTTTTTTGGGCCCCAATCGCTTCGGCGGCGAACCCCATTGGAAGTCCCAGCGTCTGATCCCCTGGCAAGCGTTTGCCCAGGGCGAGTACGTCGGGCCCTCCCGGCTGGAGCACGTCCACGAGTATCGGCTGCGCGTGGATGACGAGCTGCAATTCGTCTATCGCTTGACGGCGTCGCGATCGACGCGGCCTTACCGCTGGGAGGTCGGCGACCGGCTCCGCGTTCAATCGCTGGCCACCAACGATGTCAACCAGGAGGCGACGGTTGGACCGGACGGCACCATTACGCTGCCCTTCGTTGGCCAGGTGGCGGCGGCCGGCGCAACGATCGACGGGTTGCGAGACGACTTGAATTCCCGTTACCGGACCGTGCACGTGGCGCCGAACATCATGGTCACGCCCCTGAAGTTCAACACGCGCTTGGAGGAGTTGCGGGCTTCGGTCGACGCCCGCTACGGCACCGGCGGGCAGGTGCGTCAAGTCACGGTGACGCCGGATGGCACCGTCCAACTGCCGGCCCTCGGCTCGGTGTACGTCCAGGGACTCACTCTCGCGGAATGCCAGCGCGAGATCGACGAGCGCTATGCCCAACTCGTGCAAGGCATGGAGATAACGCCGATCCTCGTGCACCGTGCCCCGCGTTTCGTTTTTGTCCTCGGCGAGGTGCGCGCTCCGGGCCGCTATAGCTTGGAGGGCCCCACCACGATCATGCAAGCCGTCGCGATGGCCGGGAGCTGGAACGTCGGGGCGAACCTCAAAGAGCTGGTCGTTTTCCGCCGCGACGATTGCTGGCGCCTGATGGCCACCAAGCTCAACATCCAAGGCGCATTGCGCGGCCACCGGCCGTGCCCGGCCGACGAAATCTGGCTGCGCGACTCCGACATCGTCCTGGTGCCGAAGAGCGCCCTGCTGCTGACCGACGATGCGATCAACCTGTTGTTCACTCGCGGGCTCTACAGCGTTATTCCGGCGAATGTCACCTTCAACTACGGCAAGCTGAGCACCCTGTAGCCGAGAAGTTCCCTTGCGTGATGGGACTTCGGGGATCCTGGCCGGCCGGGCCGGAAGCCTGCGCGGAGACCGCTTTCGGCTTGCGGCAACGACGGCACTGCTTGCACACGACATTTACGCCCGTATCCGGATGCTTCGGCACGAAGAGATTCCGCGCCGCGGTGTGCTTTTCGTTGTTCCATATTTCGGCAAGCGGCTGGTGATGGCCTTGCGCAAGCTTGTCATGGGGACCTCCTTCTCGGACGTTTGCGAGTTCGCGATGATCATTCCGGCTTGAGGAAAGCGTGAACATCACCATTGGTTGAAATCATCCGGGCGTTGGCTGCGGCGTAACCGTTCCCGGGGCGGGCGGGGACTGGTCCATTTGTCGGCGAACCGGCGCTGATTACACGCGTGACGTTGTCCGGAAACATGGACGTCTCTCCTTCCTCCCCCCGCGACCGGTTACTCGGCCGCAGCACCTGCCGGGTCGCAGTCTTCGACAGCCGGCGGCGCAGGCGCGCGCAAGGACGCTCGATCGCCAGGTAGATCGCAGAGGCCAACGATAGCGTGATCGCGAGCGAAACCGCGCCCCGGACCACCGCGCCCGCCGGCAGCCACTGGTCGACACCATAGAGAACACTCGGGTGGAGAAGGTAGAGCGAATAGGAAATCACTCCGACGAGCGCGACCGGCCGAAGGTTGAGGAGCCGCGCCGGCGGCCAGTTCGGGTACCGGATCGCGACGATGAACAACGGGAACAACGCGAGTCCTTGCAGCGAATAGCGCGCGGTCTCCGTAAAGCCCGGGGCCTGGAAACCGAACGTGAAAACGAGAAGGGCCGCAGCGACCGGAAGCCAGAGCCATTTCCAGGCCCGTTCGCTGATCCGCGTCGGGTCCAGCATGGGATTGGCGTACACGCCGAGCACGCAACCGAACAGGATGGAATCGATCCGCGTGTCCGTTGCGACGTAAGTCCGATCCTTGGTCGCGTCCAGGAGGAAAACGAGGGCCACGCGCCACGCGAGGACCACGGCACACGCGCCAAGGAGCACCAAGGCATGAACCCGGGCCGAAGGCGACAGGCGCCGCAGCGCGATATACACAAGCGGGAACACGAGGTAGAAGTGCTCCTCGACTGCCAGCGACCAGTAGATCCAGGTCCCGGACGCCAATCCGTCCCACCACCCCCAGTTGACCACGTAGTAGTTCGTGAGATGGGCACTCTGAAGCAGGACGGTCGTTGCCCGGACTGTCCCCGGCAGGATGCCCGCGAGCGTCAGCAGGACGGCCAACGCGAGCACCAGGTACATGGGCGGCATGATCCTCAAGGCGCGGCGGAGGTAGAAATCGCGGAGGCTGA
>JBEKCP010000400.1:0-5888 GCA_050014815.1 Thermoguttaceae bacterium
AGCACGCTGTTGGCGCGGTGGGCCGTCTCGATGTCCGCGATGGTCCGCTGCCGGGTGCGGACGCACTCGAGGAAATTGCCCGAGTGGCTCGTCGAGTGGTAAATGTTGCCGCCGGGGCCGGGCGACTGCTTCAGGATGTCGGCCGGGTCGGACGTGAGCACCGTGCGATGGACGGTGATCTTCCCGTTGGCGCCGATGAAGCAAGCGCCGCCCTGGTTCCATGCCTCGCCGGGGGGCGGGCAGCCGTAGACCTCGACGCCGTTGGCATAGCGGTAGACGGGGGTTGCGCCCTCCATGCGGATTTCCACGGGCCCGGTGTCGTCGGAGCCGATGCCCCACTGCACGATGTCGTAGTGGTGTTGCCCCCAGTTGATGTCGCCCCAGCCGAAGCGATGGGCCCCGGTATTACCGTCGTAGGGGAACCAGGGCAGCGGGCCGACGTAGGCTTCCCAGTTCACGTCGGGAGGGATGGGCCGGTCGCCCCTGTCGCCGGGGCTAGGGGCCGAGAAGCCGCCCCCCTTCTGATAGGCGTAGACCCGCTGGAGCTTGCCGATCGCGCCGCCGCGGACCAGCGAGACGGCGCGGTAGAACCGCCCGTCGTACTCCGACCGCTGCTGGGTGCCGGCCTGGAAGATGCGGCCGTGGGCCCGGAAGGTCTCGACCATGGCCCGGCCCCAGCGGATCGTGATGCTCGTGGGCTTCTCGCAGTAGACGTCTTTGCCGGCCCGTGCCGCCAGGCTCGCCATGAGGCCCTGGCAGTGGTAGGCGGCGGCGATCAGCACGGCGTCGATGTCGTTGCGGAGGAGCAGGTTGCGGATGTCGTCGTACGCCGTGCAGCCCGCGTAGCTGCCCTCGCCGTACTTCTGGGCATAGTGCTGCTCGACCTTGGCCTTGGCGCCCTCGGCGCGTTTGCGTTGAACGTCGCAGACGGCCATCACCTGGACGTCCGGCCGGGCCAGGTAGCCGCCGGGCAGATAGGTCCAGGCGCCGCCGAAGAGGTGGCCCCCGCCCTGCCCGCCGAGGCCGACGAAGCCCATGGGGATGCGGTCGCTCGGCGGGGTCGCGCCGTCCTTGCCCAATGCGGACGCACTCACGCAATACGGTGCGGCCAGCGCGGCCCCGGCCGCCGCCGCGGTGCGGCCCAGGAACTGCCGCCGCGAAACTCGGCTTCTTTCGGACATGGTGATCTCCTCGTGTCGATAACATCATCTTTCGGGCCGTCGGCCATGTCAAGCGCGGGAATGGGCTTTTTGCAAGGCCGGCGGGGAGCGTGCGCCTCTGGGGGGCAAATACGCTCGTCTTGCTGCCGACGGGTGCGCCTCTCATTCAATTTGCCAACCGCCGTCTTCGCTGTTGACGGTCAACCGGTGAAACGTTCTAGCGCTACTGCGCAGGGTTCACCGCAGAGGACGGAGCGGGGCGCAGTGGTAAGGTACTCGCGTGCTTGCGGTTACGGCGCCGACGAAGGAATCGGTTGGGCCGTCACCGTCGCCGGTTGAGGATGCAAACCTGATCCGACAGCCGGCGCACAGAACACCCACGTCATCCTCCCCCTATCCTCTGCGTACCTCCGCGTCCTCTGCGGTCACTTCTCTCCCTGAGCGCCGCCTGGCAGTTCGCTCGCCACTCTGTTACCATGGGAGCAGCCTTGCTGCCCGCAGCGATCCGAGGGGAGTCCCTATGGGAAAAGGACCCTTCCATGCACTTGCCCGAAAAACTCTTCGGCCTGAACCTGGCCGATTTCATCACGCTGGTGGTCTTCCTGCTCTTGTCGACTTTCGTCGGCATGTACATCGTGCGGCGGATCAAGGGGCTGGGCGACTTCGTCCTGCCCCGATGGTTCGGAAAGACGATGATGGTCATGCACGCCTTCGGCACGGCGACGCACTCGGACCAGGCGGTCGCCGTCGTCTCGAAGACGTATAGCGTGGGACTATCGGGCATCTGGTACCAGTGGTGGTACATCTTTCCGACGCCGTTCTACTGGGTCATTTCGCTCGTGCTGCGGCGGTTCCGCGCACTGACCACCTCCGATTTCTTCGAGCACCGCTTCAACCGCAGCGTCGCGGTGCTCTACGCGCTGGTGTGCGTGGTCAGCCAGTCGTTCACGATGGGCATGATGCTCCGCAGCGCGGGGAAGGTGGTCGAGGGGAGCACCGCCGGGGCCATCGGCGCCAACGTCACCATCGGCGTCATGACCGTCCTGTTCCTGGTCTACGGGACGGCGGGCGGCCTGGCGGCGTCGATCATCAACGACTTCGTGCACGGCATCCTGACGGTCGTCTTCTCGTTCATGCTCCTGCCGTTCATCCTCGACGCGGTGGGCGGCATTGCGGGCATCCACGCGAACATGCCCGACCCCGACAAGCTCTCGCTCTTCGCCTCCAGCGAGATCGGGGTGTTCTACGTCGTGGTGCTGTCGATCAACGCGATGGTGGCCATCGTGGCGGTGCCCGTCTCGCTGGGCGCCTCGTCGGCCAGCCGCACCGAGCTGGACGGGCAGATCGGCTTCACCTACGGCAATTTCCTGAAGCGCGTCTGCACGGTGGCCTGGAGCGTGACGGCCCTGGCGGCGATCCTCCACTTCGCCGGCCGGGCCGACATCGACCCCGACCGGGTCTTCGGGGCCGTCGCCGCGGACTTCCTCCCCAAGGCCTTGCCCGGCCTGCTGGGCGTATTCATCGCCTCGCTGATCGCCTCGATGATGAGCGCCTGCAGCGCGATGATGGTCTCCACCTCGGGGCTCTTCACCAACAACGTCTACAAGTACCTGGTGCCGGGGCGGTCCGAGGTGCACTACATGCGGATCGCCCGCGGGGCGGCCATGTTCATCGTCGCCGGAGGCCTCACCTTCGCCTACTGGATGGACAGCGTGCAGAAGATGCTGGAGATCCTGATGCAGATCTTGCCGATGATGGGAATGCCGTTCTGGTTGGGCCTCTGCTGGCGGCGGATGAACGCGGCCGGCGCCTGGGCCGCCCCCGTGGCCGGGTTCACCGCCTTCGCCCTGAGCCTCCAGCCCTGGTTCATCCGCTGGGTCGCCGCCCTGCCGGCCGCCGAGTCGCTCCGGCTGACCATCCAGAAAGGCACGGCGCTGGAGATCTATCTCCCCTGGCAGGTGCTGTTCTACTTGATCGCCGGGTTCCTGGCGGGAATTGTCGTCAGCCTGCTGACACGTCCTACCAGCGAAGAGAAGCTCGATCGCATCTCCGCCCTGATCCGCACGCCCGCGAAGCCGGGCGAATGGGTCGCCGCCCCCTGCACGCTGCCCGAAGGCGCGGTCGTTCCGCCCAAGCGGCTGCTGCTGCCGGGCACGGGCCTGGAGATCCTTGTCCCCTCGCGCCGCACCGTGCTCGGCCTGCTGGTCTGCTCGCTCTGCGTGGCGGTGCTGGTCGGCTACGTGGCGATCTTCATCGCGCGGTAGCTTGCGGCGGGGAGGCTGCGGTATAACTGGACTATTGCAAAATGGTCCCCTCTCCCTCCGGGAGAGGCACCCGCAAGCGGGTACCCGGGGGTGAGGGCATAGCGAAATGGTCCCCTCTCCCTCCGGGAGAGGCACCCGCAAGCGGGTACCCGGGGGTGAGGGCATAGCGAAATGGTCCCCTCTCCCTCCGGGAGAGGGGCAGGGGGTGAGGGCGTAGCAAGAGTAGGTAAGGAGGATAAGGCGTTTTTCCCGCGAACCGCCCTCACCCTAACCCTCTCCCGGGGGGAGAGGGGACCTTGAAAATGGAGCATTCGCCATGAAGCTGCTTGGTTTCCTGGTTGCCGCGTTGATGCTGGCGCCGGGCGCGCGGGCCGAATCGGTCCCCGCGCCCCGCCAGAGCGTTCCGCTGGATCGCGATTGGAAGTTCCAGATCGGCGAGAGTCCGGGCGCCGAGAGGCCGGACTTCCCGGACTCCGCGTGGCGCAGCCTGGACGTTCCGCACGATTTTTCGATCGAAGGGCCCGCAGGCGCGGATCCCGCGGCGATGGAGGGGCCGTTCGACGCGAAATCGCCCGCCGGCCCGGACGGCGGCTGCCTCAACGCCGGCGTCGCCTGGTACCGCAAGGCGTTTACTCTGCCCGACGCCTGGCTGGGCCGCGAGGTCGCGATCCGCTTCGACGGCGTCTACATGGACTCCGACGTCTATCTCAACGGCCAACACCTGGGCAACTGGCCCTACGGCTACACCTCGTTCCAATACCGGCTCACGCCGCACGTGAAGTTCGGCGGCGCGCGGAACGTGCTGGCCGTCCGCGTCAACGTCCGGCAGCCCTGCTCGCGGTGGTACTCGGGGGCGGGAATCTATCGCCACGTGTACCTCATGGCGACCGGGCCCGTCCACGTGGCCCCTTGGGGCGTGTGTATCACGACCCCCGAAGCGACCGACGCCTTGGCCGTAGTGCGGGTGCGGACCGAGGTCCAGAACGATTCCGCCGCCGCGGCCCCGGTCCTGCTGACGGCGATCCTCTTGGATCCGGCGGGGAAGGAAGTCGCGCGGGCCGAGTCGTCCTGCGACCTCCCGGCGGGCCAGGTCCGCGCGATCGACCGGGCGCTTCGGGTCGAGGCCCCCCGGCTCTGGTCGCCCGAGACCGCCTCGCTCTACTCTGCGCGGTGTGAAGTCCGCGCCGGCGGCGCGCTGACCGACGCCTGCACGACCCGGCTGGGCATCCGCACGGTCCGGTTCACGGCGGACAACGGCCTGCTGGTCAACGGCAAGCGGGTGCAGATCCGGGGCGTCTGCGACCACCACGACCTCGGCCCGCTCGGCGCGATCGCCAACCGCCGCGGCATGGAGCGCCAACTCGAAATCTTGCGGACCATGGGCTGCAACGCGATTCGCACGAGCCACAACCCGCCCGACCCGGCACTGCTGGACCTGTGCGACGAGATGGGCTTCCTCGTGATGGACGAGGCATTCGACGAGTGGCAGCGGGCCAAGACGAAGTACGGTTACGCCCGCTTCTTCGACGCATGGTCGGAGCGGGACCTGGCGGCCATGATCCGCCGCGACCGCAACCACCCGTCCGTCATCCTCTGGTCCGTCGGCAACGAGGTGCCGGAGCAGGCCGACGCCGCGGGGGCGGCCGTGGCCCGCCGCCTCGTCGAAATCTGCCACCGCGAGGACCCCACGCGGCCCGTCACCGCCGGCTGCCAGGACCCGGTCCACGCCGTGCCCTCCGGATTCGAAAAGGAGCTCGATGTCTTCGGCATCAACTACAAGATCGAGTGGTACCCGAAGGCGCGGGGCAAACTGCTCGTGGCCTCCGAGACCGTCTCGGCCATCAGCTCCCGCGGCGAGTACGGCCTGGTGCTCGACAAGGACGGCAAGGTCAAGGTCGAGCCGAAATGGAACAGCCACCTGACCTCCTACGACCATCTCTCGATCTGGGGCAGCAAGGCCGAGAACACCCTGCGGGCGCTCCGGGACTGCCCGTGGGTGGCGGGCGAATTCGTCTGGACCGGGTTCGACTATCTCGGCGAGCCGGCGCCGATCGGCTGGCCCGCCCGCTCCTCCTACTTCGGCATCCTCGACATCTGCGGCTTCCCGAAGGACCGCTTCTACCTCTACCAGTCGCAGTGGACGGACCGGCCGGTCGTTCACCTGCTGCCGCACTGGAACCACGAGGGCTTCGAGGGCCGGGAGATCCGGGTCGTGTGCTACACCAACGCCGAGAGCGTCGAGTTGTTTCTCAACGGGCGGTCGCTGGGCAAGCGGGACTGGCGGGACAACAAGACGCTCCACCTGGAGTGGCAGGTCCCCTACGCGCCCGGCACCCTCAAGGCAGTGGCCAGCAAGGGCGGCCGGGTCGTCGCCACCGAAACGGTCGCCACCGCCGGCAAGCCGGCCCGAATCGCCTTGACCCCCGACCGGGACACGATCGCCGCCGACGGCGAGGACCTTTCG
>JBEKCP010000401.1:0-5791 GCA_050014815.1 Thermoguttaceae bacterium
CTGCACGTGCTGCAGCCGGAGGCGGGCCAATAGCTCGAAGTGCCGCATCCGCTCGCGCAGGCGCCGCTGGCGCACGGGCTCGGGGCCACGCACGACGTGCAGCCGCCGCACGGCGCGCACCCGCAACCGCTAACGTACGGATTCGAGTAGACGACCCGGTACGTTGCGTAGGGCACCACTGGGTACGTCACCGGCATGTACGCGACGAACGGGGCCGGCCGGTAGAAGGTCTGGCAAGGCACGGCGCCGCAGCTTCCGCAGCTTCCGCATGCGGGCTGAGCGCACGGTGCGCAGGAGCCGCACGGCGCGCACCCGTATGCCGGGGCCACGTACGGAGGACTATAGTAAGTGGTCTGGGAACCGCCACAACCGAAACACCGACTGAACAGCCCGCAGCACGCGCGGCCGTCCGCCGACATCGCCAACACGAGCCCGCCGACACAGCAGGCCATCATCATTCCGCGCAGTTGTCGCCAGAGCATACGATTTCTCCTTCCCCGGGAAGAAAGCCGCCACGTTCTTGTAAAGCCGCCACACTTCCGATAAAGTGCCACACCCTTAATAAAACCGTGTCGGCGGCGTTTCGTCAAGCGACTACCCCGAAGTCTGCCCCATTTGGTTGTCTTTTCCGGATTTGCCACCTGTGCGCTCTGGGGGGGATTTGCCGTGCGGGAAAAGGTGACGGGCACCTCTTCCGCGCAGGCGACACCACCCCGTCGCATACACTACTACAACAAGTGTAGGTCACGATTCCAGCCGGTGGGAGCCGATCCGCCGGGTGCAAGGCGACAACTCATGGCGCGTCGGGGGGGTGCTAGTGCTCTGTCAGTCGTCGATTGAGGGTGCCACGGTTGGCTTGTGCAACCGTGTTTTCCGCACTGCTGGGCAAGCCAGCAGTGGCACCCGGGGTGCTAGCATGTTTGGGGGATGCCCCTCTTGCCCGCTTGGCCAGAATTAGAGTAAAGTACGCATCGTTGTCCGCGACAAAACGCATGTCGGCAGATATAGGACCCTTAGGCAAGGAGTGCAAGCAATGAAGGCATCCTCGGTTCGTCTCGTTGTTTTCGCCGGTGTACTCGGTTGGGCGTCTGGAGCGGTCATCGCACGGGGGCAGGACTACCCTGCCCCGCCGCCGGCGCCCGCCCCCGGCGGCGCGGCAGGTGATGCCGGGGCGCCGGGTATGGACGTGTTGACGCGCGGACCGATTCACGAGGCCTTTGCCCAGCCGGTGAATACGGGCAGCGTGCAGCCGCTGGTGGTTGTCCAGCAGCCGCCCAACCCGATCGAGGAAGTCCCGCCCGACGCCAAGCCCGACGATCCCCGCGCAATCTGGGTCGGCGGCTATTGGAGTTGGGCGGACGATCGCAAAGACTTCCTGTGGGTCAGCGGGGTGTGGCGCGTGCCGCCGCCCAGGACCCAATGGGTTGCGGGGTACTGGGGTCAGGTGGCGGGAGGTTACCAGTGGACGGCGGGCTTCTGGTCGCCGGAGGCCCAGCAGCAGGTGACCTATTACCCTGCGCCGCCCGCTTCGCAGGAGGCCGGCCCCACCAGCGCCTTGCCGGGGCCCAATTACTTCTGGATCTCGGGAAGCTGGGAGTGGCGGGGGGACCGCTACCTGTGGCGGCCCGGCTACTGGCATCCGGCCCGCGAAGGATGGGTCTGGGTCCCGGATTCCTACTACTGGTGCCCCGCCGGCTGGGTCTATTGCCCTGGTTACTGGGATTACCCGTTGGCCGGTCGCGGGGTGATGTTCGCCCCGGTGGCGTTTGCGCCCGGTTATTATCGTCGGCCGGGCTTCGTCTATTCTCCCAGCGTTGTGATCCAGAGCGGGGCGGCGACGTTCAGCGTCAGCCTTTTCGTCCGCCCGAGCTACTGCCATTACTATTTCGGCGACTATTACGCCGTCGAGTATGACAGGATGGGAATATACCCATGGATCGGGGTCGGCCGGACTCGCGTTTACGCCTACGATCCGCTGTTCACCTATTACGGCTGTTACTACCGCGAGCGCGATCCGCGCTGGGCGGCGAACATCGAGGGATGGCACACGTATTACCGGGGGCACCCGGAGGAGCGGCCTCCGCACGATATGGCGGCCCAGTTAAGGCTCGAGGCCCGCGGGGGCGGCCACGGCTTCCTGACGGTCGGCGTGTCCTTGGACGTGATGCGGCGAGACCCCCACAGTACGGTGAAGTTCGTCGCAGTCTCCCCCGGCGAAAGGGCCAGGCTCCACGAAACGGTCCGCACGTCGCGGGAGGCCCAAGGGGAGCGGTTCCGAATGGAGAGGGGCGCCGGCGGCGGGCCCGCGGGGCCGATGGGCCCCAGGCAGCTCGCCGTGCCCAGGGCGCCGCTGGCCGTGCCGTCGGGACATGCGGCCGAGCACGCGGTCGGACATGGCGCCGGCCCAGTCGCTCCGCCATCGCCGCACACCGAATCGAAGATCGTGCCGCACGCTGAATCGAAGGTCGTGCCGCACGCCGAAGCGAAGATCGTGCCGCACGCCGAGTCGAAGTTCGTGCCGCCGTCCAAGTCCGGCCCAGCCAAGCCGGAGCCCAAACGCGGCGACCGCGACCGCGACCGCGACCGTTAATAAGCCTCGCTGAGGCGAAAGAGAACCAGCCATGGAGCCGTTTACGCTGTTCGATTGCAGCTTGGCTCGCCGCGCGACAGGACGCGTGTGCTCGAACCTGCGCGAGTTGCTCGACGCCGTACGCTCCGTGACGGAACCCGTCCTCGAGCACCACATGATGCGGTGCGCCCTGGAGGACCATTTCGACCTCTACGAGTTCCCCAACGACCTCGCCCGCTGGTCCTGGGAAGCCCTGGGAGACCACCTGCTGGGCGAGCAGCTTGGCCTGGTCGATCCCTACCATCTTGCGTCGACGGCCGGTCTGCGAGCCAGCCTGGTTGACGTCCTGGAGGAACGGCTCTGGGGCCTGGACCGCGTGCCGTGGTGCCGCCCGGGGCTCGAGCTCCAGTTGATCGAGTCGCGACTGGTGGCGTACGACACGGGGGAGCGCATCCCGACCCCCACGGCCCTGGCCGACGCCGTTGCGAGAATGTCGGTCCGCTCGCTGTTCTACCACGTACACGAGGCGCGGCGGCGAACCGGGGGGCAAAGCGACGATTTTTCGGCATGGTTGGAGACTTGCGGCGCCGATCCCTCCCTGGTTGCCGACCTGAGGAAGATCGACTTTTACTTCTTGAACCTTGAGCAGTTGCGGGTGGCGGTCACGGCGGCCTTCCAGACCGAGCGAGCTTCTGCCCCGCCCACGACCGTCCAGGTGGCGCCATGAAGCTGCTGGAGCGCTACGAGGAGATTGTCGGGTGCCAGGAGGTCGGGCGGCTCCGCCGGCTGGCCGAGCGGCTTTCCGGCAAGCGCATCGTTCACGTCAACTCGACGCGCTCCGGCGGCGGCGTATCCGAAATCCTCGGCTGGATGGTGCCCATCATGACGGAGCTGGGCCTCGATGCCCGGTGGGAAATCATCACCGGACCACCCGATTTCTACGGGGTGACCAAGGCGTTTCACAACGGGATGCAGGGGTTGCCGGTGGCCTTGCGGAGGAGCGACTTCGATCTGCACTACGAGGTGAACCGCCAGGCCGCCGAGCAGTTGAACCTGGCGGCGGACTACGTGTTCATCCACGACCCCCAGCCGGCGTACTTGCCGGTGTTCACCCCGGCCGGGCAAGTGGGCCGATGGATCTGGCGGTGCCACATCGATGCCTCGCGGCCCAACCGCGCCGTTTGGAAGTACCTGGAGCGGGCGATCGTGAAGTACGATGCGGCCGTGTTCTCCATGCCGGCGTTCACGCGGCCCCTGTCCTGCCCCATGTTCCTGGTGCCGCCCTCGATCGACGCCTTGTCCGACAAGAACTGCGCGGTCACGGAGGCCGAGCGGGTCGAGACCCTGGTCCGACTGGGGATCGATCCCGAGCGGCCGCTCTTGCTCCAGGTTTCGCGGTTCGACCGTTTCAAGGATCCGCTGGGCGTGATCGAGGCCTACCGCCTGCTCAAGCCCTACTACCCGGAGTTGCAGTTGGCGCTGGCCGGCGGCCCGGCGGACGACGATCCGGAGGGCGCGGAGGTGCTCCGTGAGGTCATGGACCGGGCGGGCGACGACAAGGACCTGAAGGTGCTCATGCTGCCGCCCGACGCCCACCGGACGATCAACGCCCTGCAGCGTTCCGCCGTCGTGGTGCTCCAGAAATCGCTCCGCGAGGGTTTCGGACTGACCGTGACCGAAGCCCTCTGGAAGGGCAAGCCGGTCATCGGCGGGGCCTGCGGCGGCATCACCTTGCAGGTCCACGACTATCACACCGGGTTCCTGGTCAATTCGCCGGCGGGCGCCGCCTACCGAATACGCTACCTGCTGCGATACGCCGACAAGCGCCAGCGGATGGGGCGCACCGGGCACGATTTCGTCCGCGAGCACTTCCTGTTGAACCGCCAGCTCAGGGACTACCTGACCATGCTCCTGTGCCTGGAGCATCCCGGCAACGATGCCCTCGTAGTGTGAGGCAGGAGTTGTCATGGCCAGCGAGCCCTTTTGCGATCCGCAGGGAGCGACTCGGCAGCCGGACGGCACCGTGCTCTGGCGGCTCTGGGCCCCGGCGTCCCGCACCGTCGGCCTGGTGACGTGGTCCGACGGCCGCCGGGCCGAGGCCGCGATGGCCCCGGGTCCGCCCGGTTGGTTCACTTTCCGCCAGGCCGCCGGCGAGGGCCTGCGGTATGTCTATCGCCTGGACGACGGCCGCGAGTATCCGGACCCCGCCTCCCGCTGGCAGCCCGAGGGGGTCCACCGTCCTTCCGCCGTCTTCTTTCCGGAGACCTTCGCGTGGTCGGATCATGGGTGGCGCGGCGTGCAGCGGGAGGACCTGATCCTCTACGAGATCCACGTGGGCGCCTTCACCCCCGAGGGCACCTTGGACGCCGCTGCGGGGCGCTTCGAGGCGCTGGCGGCCCTCGGGGTGACCGCGGTCGAGCTGATGCCGGTGGCCCAGTTTCCGGGCTCAAGAAACTGGGGCTACGACGGCGTCCACCCCTTCGCCGTGCAAGAGAGTTACGGCGGGCCCCGCGCCCTCCAGCGGTTGATCGATTTGGCCCACCGCAGCGGCTTGGCCGTCATCCTCGACGTGGTCTACAACCACTTCGGCCCCGAGGGAAACTACTTCGAGCGGTTCGGGCCGTATTTCACCGACCGGTATCGAACTCCCTGGGGCAAGGCGATCAACTTCGATGCCCCCGGGAGCGACGCCGTCCGCCGCTTCTTTGTCGACAACGCGCTGGCGTGGGTGCGGGACTTCCACGCCGACGGCCTTCGGCTGGATGCGGTCCACGCGATCTACGACTGCTCGCCCCGGCACATCCTGGCGGAGATCCGCGAGGCCCTCGCCCAGGAGGCGGCCCGGCAGAACCGCTCCCTCCACGCGATCGCCGAGAGCAACCAGAACGACACCCGGCTGGTGCGGCCCGCGGACCAGGGCGGCTATGGCCTGGACGGGGTCTGGAGCGACGACTTCCATCACAGCGTCCACGCGCTTTTGACGGGCGAGCGCAACGGCTATTACGTGGACTTCGGCCGACCCGAGCACCTGGCCAAGGCCCTCGGCGACGTGTTCGTCTACGACGGCTGCTACAGCGAATTCCGGGGCCGCAGGCACGGGAGCCCCGTCAAGGACCTGGACCGCAGCCGCTTCCTCGTCGCCGTCCAGAACCACGACCAGGTGGGAAACCGCGCCCACGGCGACCGCCTGGCGACCCTCGTGCCGCCGGCGGCCTGCCGCCT
>JBEKCP010000402.1:0-5766 GCA_050014815.1 Thermoguttaceae bacterium
CGGACGGATCGGACTTGGGGCCCCACCTGGCGCGGCTTTTTGACGTGCTCAATACGCCGCCGGACAGGCGGCAGAAAAACCTCGACGAGGCGCTGGCGGCGTTCCAGTACATCAACGGCGACCTTTTCGCGGAGAAGCTCGGGTTCGCCGACTTCAACCGCGACATGCGCAACAGCCTGCTTGCCTGCACGCGGTTCGACTGGTCGCAGATTTCGCCCGCCATTTTCGGGTCGCTTTTTCAGGGGACCATGAAATCGGGAGAGCGGCGCCAGACCGGCGGCCACTACACCAGCGAGCGAGACATCCTCAAGGTGGTGCGGGCGCTGTTCCTTGACGAGTTGAAGGAGGAGTTCGAGCGGATCAAGGGCAACAAGAACCAGCTCAAGCAGTTTCACCGGAGGCTTTCGCGGCTTCGTTTCCTCGATCCGGCGTGCGGCTGCGGCAACTTCCTGGTGATCACCTACCGCGAGCTGCGATTGCTGGAGATCGAGGTGCTCAAGGCCCTGGACGGGACCATTCAGCGGCGATTGAACATCCAGACGTTGTCGCTGGTGGACGTGGACGCCTTCTACGGCATCGAGATCGGCGAATGGCCCGCGCGGATCGCGGAGGTGGCGATGTGGCTGATGGACCACCAGATGAACATCCGCCTTTCCGAAGCGTTCGGCCAGTACTTCGTACGGCTGCCATTGACGAAATCGCCCACGATCGTTTGCGGCAACGCGCTTCGGCTGGACTGGAAGGAGATTCTGCCGCCCGAGGAATGCAGCTACGTGCTCGGGAATCCGCCGTTTGTGGGAAAGCATTACCAGACGCGATCGCAAAAGGAGGACCTCGGTCAGGTCTTGAGCAATTTTCGAAACATCGGCGACGTTGACTACGTTGTTGGGTGGTTCAAGCGGGCAGCCGAGTACATCCGGGAGACTCGGATCAAGGTCGGCTTTGTGGCGACCAACTCGATTACGCAAGGCGAGCAGGTTCCGCTAGTCTGGGGCGAACTGTTGGACCGGTATGGGCTGACAATTCATTTCGCGCACCGCACGTTTGCCTGGGAAAGCGAGGCGCGGGGGAAGGCCCACGTTCACGTTGTCATCATTGGATTTGCCGCTTTCGCGAACGGTCCGAAACGTCTCTACGATTACGACGCGGATCCAAGAAACCCCACGGAATCGCGTGTCCCGATTATCAGCCCCTACCTGACCCCGGGCGCCAGCGTTCTGGTAACCAAACGTCAGAAGCCGCTCGGCGATGTTCCCGAGATGCGCTGCGGCAACAAGCCGTCCGACGGCGGCCATCTGATTCTGACGGACCGGGAACGAAAGGGTCTCTTGCGGGAGGAGCCGGCGGCCAAGAAGTATCTGCGGCGCTACACGGGCGCGGAGGAATTCATCAATGGGAACATGCGATGGTGCCTTTGGCTCGAAGGCGCGAACCCGGCGGACCTGCGCGGCCTGCCGCGCGTCTGGGAGCGGATCAAGGCGGTGAAGAAGTTCCGGGAGAAGAGCACTGCGGAGCCCACGAAGAAGGCGGCGCAGACGCCGACAATGTTCTTCTACGTCTCCCAGCCTGCCACGGACTATATTCTCATCCCCGAGGTCTCCTCCAAGAACCGGCGATTCATTCCAATCGGCCTGATGTCGAAGCACGTTGTTTCAGCGAACACCAACTTCCTTGTGCCGGAAGCGGACCGTTACCTGTTCGGCGTCTTGACGTCGTCGATGCACATGGCTTGGGTGCGGCAGGTTGGCGGACGCCTGAAGTCGGACTACCGGTACTCCGGCAGCATGGTCTACAACACCTTCCCGTGGCCCCCGTCGCCGACCTCGAAACAGCGGGCGGCAATCGAAGCGGCGGTGCAGGGTGTGCTTGACGCCCGCGACGAGTACTTGGCCAGGGGCGAAACGCTGGCCGACCTGTACGACGTGCTGGCCATGCCGCCCAAGCTCGTCAAGGCCCACAGGGCCCTCGATCGCGCGGTGGACCGGTGCTACCGCCGGCAGCCGTTCACCACCGAGCGGCAGCGGGTGGAATTCCTCTTCGCCCTGTACGAGAAGCTCACCGCCCCGCTCCTTCCCGCCACGGGGAAAACGAAGCGATCCGCGAACTAACGCTGTGTGAACGGCGGTTTGACGGATGGGTGGCACGCCCTGAAAGGGCGTGGCGAGCGGTCCAGCCACGCCCTTTCAGGGCGTGCCACCCGTCGCTCGACGACCGACGCTGCGCTAGCGCGGCTTGCGGCGCCGGGGCGGCTTGGGGGCGTCCGGGGGCCCTTCGCACTCCGGCTGGATCGCTTCGCCGCCGCCGGCGTCCTCCGACTCGATCGTCACTGTCCCGTGCAACTGCACCCGGCGATCGATCGACAGGATGCCGTCGAGGTGGTGGCAGTGCTTCAGGCTGGCGAGCCTGTGGCGGAGGTGATCCTCGGTAACGCCGCCCTCCGGCCAGACCCACGGATCCTGGGCCAATTGAGCGAGATCGACGTAGCCCTCGGGTTCCTTTTGGGCCACCTGGATAAGCCCGGCCAGAAGCCGGCAGGCCCCCCGCCCCATAGCCATCCGGTGTTCCTTGCCATCGATCCGCACGCCCACCGGTCTGTGGGGATCGCCCTTCTGGCAGACGAGCGTGAGGGTCCGCTGCGCGTCCCACCGGCGATCCTCCACGGACCACGAGGCCCCGTCGACGAACAGCTTGCGGAGCGCGACGCGGGGAGTCGCCCAGAAGAACGGAGCGCTGACGTTCCCCGTGACTTCCAGCAGGGCTTCCAGACGGCTCTCCGCATCGATGTTCGGAGGGCACGGGATAGGCGTTCCGTTCAAGTGGGTGGGACGCGTCAGGTCGGAAGCCGCCCACTGCGCGGCGCCCAGCGTCCCCAGCCAACTGGTGCCGGCACAATGGACCACAATGACTTGCACGCCCAGGTACGTCACCGGATAGCGCAAAACCAGGGCGAAGTCGGTCCGAACGTCCTCCCCACTGGCGCGGTAGTACGCCCGCTGGTTGTCGCCGAGCCGCTCCCAAATGCAGTTGTAGTCCGGGTGCAGGCCGTGGGGCGGGCAATCGGCCGGCCGCTCGTGCAAGAGAAAGCCGAAGCGGGCATTCTTGCAGCTCCAGCGATCGATGATCGCCCCCTGGCCGTACAGGCCGAGGCGGCCAACCAGGCAAATCGCCTGAAGGTGATGCCGGTGGATCGACTCTTCCCACTGAACCGTACCCGGGGGGACGAAGATCATCCTCGTGTTGGGGAACTCCAGTTCGGGCAGTCGCCTCGCCAACACCAGCCAGGCCATCGCATCGCGCAACTGCCACTCGTTTGCCGTTCCGAAGATGGCTGAAGCCCAATGAAACGGGTCGGAAAGCCACTGGTACAAGTAATCCGGCGGGCTCCCCGGCGAGGGGGACTGCGGCGAAGAACCGCCCCCCGGCGGCGACGTCAGGGAAAGAGCCAACAACTCGGAGAAGATGTTCATCTCGCAACGCCAGATCCTCGCGTCCGGCTCGTCGCGCAGCATTTCCATCAGGAACCCGAAATCCTGGCGGCCAAGGCTGCAACGGTTCTCAACGTAATCGGCCCGCAATTGCTCCCAACCCAGCATCCGCTCACGCGGCAACTCCGACTTCATCAGGCTCTTGATTTCTTCCAGCATTTCGCACTCCTTCTTGGCCAAGAGTATCGAAACAGCGGGCACGCCGCGCGTCGTCCGCCAACGGAATCCGAATGACATCGCGATCGGTTTCTCGCACCTCCTTTCCGGGATTCGGTCGCCGGCAATCGCCACTCGCGTTTCACCGCGAGACGCGTGGCGACTCGCGCGACTCCCATGAACGAGACTCTATCACTTCCAAAATCTGAAATCAAGCATGCGGACGAGGTACTGATGATAGCTCATCGTGACTGTTTCCATGACGACGTCGCGGTTTGCCGCGTGGCGGGCGCGGAGTGCTAGCTGTAGTTGCTGAAAGAAAGGTGGGACTCAGCCACTGAGTTGATAAATCACTGCGAGACTCCGGTCTGCAAAGCCTCCTCGGCCGCGTGGGGGACCTGCCGGCGCTCTCGACATGGCACGCAATGAACGTCTCTCCCGATCCCGGCTTGGAATACGCACGATTCTCGTGTAAAATGGAACCTGAGGGCGCTTTGGTTCTTTGGGTTCGAAGGATTGCCCAACTTATTGTATTACAGGCCCTTTGGGAGCAAACGTTTATGCGCGTGCGGCGGATTTGGCGACTCCGGGGACCCAACCTGTGGTTTCGATTGCCGGTGTTCGAGGTCTGGGTCGAGCTTGGCCCCCTGGCGGACTTTCGGACTAACGTGCCTGGTCTCGCCGACCGGCTCTTGGGCTGGCTGCCCGGCCTCGCGCACCATCCGGGGGCCGTCGAGGGAACCTCGTTCCTCGATCAACTGCGCGGCGGAACGACTCTGGCCCACGTGCTCGAACGCGTCGGGCTGGAGTTGCAAACCCGCGCGGGCAATCCGGTCCGCTTCGGCCGAACCCGGGCGATCGCCGACGAGCCGGGCGTCTACCAGGTCGTGGTCCAGTTCGAAGAACCCCCGGTGGCCGAGGCGTGCATCGAGGCCGGTCGGCGGCTCTGCGTGGCCGCGGCAGCGGGCGAGCCGTTCGACGTGGCCGCCGAGCTGGAGCGGCTGACCGACCTGGCCGATTGCAACCGCTGGGGCCGCAGTACGGCGGCCATGCGGGCCGCCGCCATGAATCGGAACATCCCGATCGACCACCTCGATCCGGACGACGGCCGGCTCATGGCCCTCGGCTGGGGCGTCAAACAGCGGTGGCTCCTCGCCGCCCAGACCGACCAGACACCCGACCTCGGCCAGATGGTCTCGCAGGACAAGGACCTCACGAAGTCGCTCCTGCGGCTGATCGGCGTGCCGGTGCCTGACGGCCGACCGGTCTCCGACGCCGACGACGCCTGGGTGGCGGCCGAGGAACTCGGCGGGCCGGTGGTGGTCAAGCCCCGCGACCGCGACAAGAGCGTCGGCATCCGCGTGAATCTCCGCACCCGCGAGGAAGTCGTCGCCGCCTACCACGCGGCCCGGCAGAAAAGCGCGGACGTGATGGTCGAGCAGTATGCGGCGGGCTTCGACCACCGCGTCTTCCTCGTCGGCGGCCGGATCATCGCCGCGTGCCGCACCGAGCCGCCCCTGGTCGTCGGCGACGGGCAATCGACCATCGCCGCCCTGGTCGAGCGGGAGAACGCCGATCCGTCGCGTGGCGACGGAATCGCCACCCCCAAGGCCAAGATCCTCCTCGACCAGGCGGCCGAGGACGCCCTGGCCCTGCAAGGCTGCACGCTGCAATCGGTTCCGGCCCAAGGCGCCCGAATCCAACTGCAATACCATCCTCCGCTGTTCGAGAAGGGCGGAGCCATCATCGACGTAACCGACCGCGTCCATCCCGAGGTGACCGCCCGGCTCCTCGAGGCCGTCGGGCTCCTGCGGCTGGACGTGGCGGGCATCGACCTCGCGGTCCGCGACATCGGCCGGCCCCTGGAGGAGCAAGGGGGGATGCTGCTGGAGGTCAACGCGGGCCCGGCGTTGTGGGTGCACATGGCCCCCTGGTGCGACCGGCCGCGGCCCGTGGCCGAAGCGATCGTGGCCTCGGTCCTGCCCGAGGGCGACGACGGCCGCATCCCGATCGTCGCCGTCACCGGCGTGAACGGCAAGACCACCACGACGCGACTGATCGCGCACATCGTCCGCGCGAGCGGGCGGAAGGTGGGTATGGCCTGCACCGACGGCCGGCAGGAGGT
>JBEKCP010000403.1:0-5758 GCA_050014815.1 Thermoguttaceae bacterium
GTCACGCCGCAACCCCCGGACGCCGGCACCGCGCGTAGGCGTGGTGGGGGGCTTTCCTCCCAGAATCACCCAAGTCTATTTAGCGCAGGTCATCGCTGGCCGTCGATGCTTTATCGCTCCGCCTTTCGCCTTCCTCCTTCATCCTTGCTCTTGGATGCGCCTTTTCGTAGACCGCGCGGAGGGCCGTCGTGCTGACGTGCGTGTAGATCTGGGTGGTCACCAGGCTCTTGTGCCCGAGCAGTTCCTGCACGCTCCGGATGTCCGCCCCGCGGTCCAGCAGGTGCGTGGCGAAGCTGTGCCGCAGGGAATGGGGCGTGGTGCGGCTGTCCAGGGTGGTCTGGCGGAGATATTTTTCGAGCATGCGGGCGACGCTCCGCGTGGTCAGGCGGCGTCCGAAACGGTTGACGAACGTCGCCGCGGCGGGCCCGGCCGGCTCGCCGGGATGGGGCCGGCAGACGGCCAGCCAGCGGCGCAAGGCCCGGGCCGCGTAAGAGCCGATCGGGGCCAACCGCTCGCGGCGTCCTTTGCCGCGGACGTGGAGGATCCCGGCGTCGAGGTCCAGGTCGCCGCGGTTGAGGCCCACCACTTCGCTGACCCGCAACCCGGCCGAGTACATCGTTTCGAGGATCGCGCGGTCGCGGCATCCCATGGTGGAGTCGGCGGGCGGGGCGGCCAACAGCCGCCCGATATCCTCCGCCGAGAGGCAGTGGGGCAGCGAGCGGCCTTTTCGCGGGTTCCGCAGCGGCTTGGCGGGGTTCGTCTTGGCCCAGCCTTCCCGCTGCCCGAAACGAAAGAAACTTCGCAGCGAGGCCAACCGCCGGGCGATCGTCGTCTTCGCGTAGCCCGCCTCGTGCAGCGCCGCCACGTAGCCGCGAAGTTCCGCGACCGAGACCGAGCCGGGCTCGGGGCACCGGCCGCCCCGGGCCTCGGCCAGATAGTCGGCCAGCGCGGTCAAGTCCTCCCGGTAGCTCTTGATCGTCAGCGCCGAGGCGTTGCGCTCGGCGAGAAGGTACTGGAGAAAGCGGGCTAGGGCGGTGTGCATGCGTAGCTGTCAGTTGTCAGTCGTCAGTCGTCAGTTGCAACTGACCACCAGCCACTAGGCGCCAGCAACTACTCTTCGCTGGGCAGCGGGAGGCCGAATCGGGCGGTCGGCACGAACCGCTGCCGGCTCTCCTGGCGGATCTTCTGGCTCAGCACGGCGGCATCGTACCAGGTGAAGCTCAATTCCGGGTTCGACGCATAGCGCCCCAGGGTCCGCAGCGCCTCGGCGCGGCTGGCGTCGTCATAAAGAAAGACGTAACGTTCCGCTCCCTTCACCAGGGCCAATACGTTGATGTCCTGACTCATGGCCGATCCTCTGTTCTGCTCTTCCGAACCCAACAAGCTCGCGCGGGTCCTTCCTGGTTATCGTTATCGGATTCCCGACCACCGCCACACCACACGAGTTTCGCCGGCGCCGCCTCGGGCGGCCAACATTTCCCAAAGATGCGTGTGACAACAGAACCGAATGAAGTCATCGCCAAGCAGTTAGGATCGAGTAGCCGGCCGTGCCAACGAGGCGGAGGCCGCAGCGTCGGCTTTATCGGCAAAGTCGGCACATTTTCTCCAATTTAATTCCGACAACCGCCTGGCGGCTCGGAGGGATTTGGGGATTTAGGGTACAATGAGGTTTTAGGATCCCCGCCCCATGCAGCCTCCTCGTAATCCCACCCGCAGTGTCCCGATCGGCTCCGTTACGATCGGGGCCGGCCATCCGATCGCGGTGCAGAGCATGTGCGCCACGAAGACCACCGACATCGCGGCGACGGTCGCGCACGTGGAGCATCTGGCCCGCGCGGGGGCCGCAGTGGTCCGGATCGCCGTCGATACCCGCAAGGACGTCGAGGCGGTGGCCGAGATCCGGCGCCGGACCGGGGCCAATCTCTCGGTCGACCTCCAGGAGAACTATCGCCTGGCGGCCGACGTGGCCGCCTCGGTCGATAAGATCCGCTACAACCCGGGACACCTGTATCACCACGAGCGGAACCGGCCGTGGCAGGACAAGGTCCGCTTCCTGGTCGACGCGGCCGGCCGGAACGGCTGTGCGATGCGGGTGGGCGTCAACTGCGGCTCGGTGGACCCCGCGTGGCGCGATCGAGGCGCCCCCGGCGACGTCATCCGCCCCATGCTCCGCAGCGCGCTGGAACACTGCGATCTGTTGGATCGGCTCGGGTTCACCCGCTACTGCGTGTCGCTGAAGGACTCCGATCCGGCGGCCGTGGTGGAGGTGAATCGGCAGTTCGCCGGTCACCGCCCGGACATCCCGCTGCACCTGGGCGTGACCGAGGCCGGGATGCCGCCGGAGGCGATCGTCAAGACCCGCCGGGCCTTCGAGCAACTGCTCCCGCTGGGCATCGGCGACACGATCCGGGTTTCGCTGACGGTCCCTGCCGCCCGCAAACACGAGGAGATCGAGGCTGGCCGCCGGATCCTGGCCGACCTTGCGGCGGGCCGGCTTGCGCCCGGGCCGGTTTCATCGCCCGGCCTCGACATCATTTCCTGCCCGAGTTGCTCCCGCGTCGAGAATAGCGCCTTCGTCGAGCTGGCCGAAAAGGTGCGGGAAGCGACCCGCTATGCCTCGGCCTGGCCGATCACGATCGCCGTGATGGGCTGCCGCGTGAATGGCCCCGGCGAGACCGACGCGGCGGACCTGGGCCTATGGTGCGGACCAAGCTTCGTCAACCTGAAGCGGGGTGCCACCCCTTTGGGGGCCTTCTCCTACGAGGAAATCCTGCCCCGGCTCAGAGAGGAACTCGACGCCCTGATCGCGGCGCTGAAAGAGTCAAGCTAGTAATCGTCGTCCCCGAGCTTGACCTTCGACTTGGGCGCCGGCCCGTCTGTTTTATCGGGCTTGGCGGCGCCCTTTTTCGGCCCGGCGGCCGGGATTTCGTTGTCGGCGGGCTCGCCGGCAATGCCTTTCTTGGAAGCAGGGCCCGACTTGGCGCCGGCCTTCTCCGCCTTGGCGCCTTTGATACTTGCGTGTCTTCGCCCGCCGGAGTACGGCTCCTTGAGAGTGATCTCGACGACTTGGGCCCCGATGAGCCCCGGACGGCCCGGCATGCTCTGGCCGGTCACGTGAATCTTGTCGCCGCGGGACGCAATGCTGCAGTCGGCCAGCGAGAGCTCGATTTGGGCATCGTCGGCCAATTCGGCCTTGACGGCCGTCCTGTCGGCCATCACGGTCAGGGCGCCGTCATGAAACGACTTCACCTGCCCTCGCACGTCGAAGACGCCGGGCGGCTTGAGCTTGTTGCCGGGGCCCTCTGTGGCCAGGTCGCCCTCGTCGTCCTTCTTGCCGTGCAACCTGTGCCCGCCTTTGACCGCGGCGGGGGCGTCGAACAGCCCGGGGTCCGGGCCGGGCATCGCCGCGCCGGGCCCCTTGCCCTTGCCGCCCGGCAGGGTCGGAGGCTGGGGGAAGGCCGCCGATTCCGGAAACAATCCCTTCTGCCGCCCCGGTCCCGGCGTGAAGATCGCCATCCGCTTGATCTTCTCCTTGGCCGTGTGGTCTTCCCCGACGTCGGCCACGAACTCGACGCACATTCCGGCTTTGATCGCGTCCTTCGTCGCAGCACCGGTCACCCGAACGCTGGTCATGGGCGTGATTCCCACCACCATCGTCTGGTTCGTGGCGGTCGTCATCGTGATCGTGTTGCCCTGGACGCCGACGATGCTCCCGTCGCCGGTGGCCGGCTTGGGGGGCTCGATCTTAGGGCGGTTGGGTTGCTGCCAGTTGTTCGCTCCGCCCGCCTGCTGGCACGGCAACGCCGCGAGGGACGCCACCAGCACCGCGCCCAAGGACCGACAAAACGCCGGCAGCACTATACCACCGAGCCCGTGGAGATGACGGTGACTGAACATGGACAACGCCCTTTCCTGATCCTCTTGCCCGTCTCTAGGATATCACCCGGGAGCGGCCTTGGCCAGTCCACGCTGTTCAGCAGGGGGTGTCCTCGATTAGAATGGCCCAAGAGACGACCGCGGAGGTTCATCCGCGGCTACCTGGACGACGACCGCGGAGGTTCATCCGCGGCTCGGGAAGATGACCGCGGAGGTGCATCCGCAGCTACCATGGCAACCGACGATAGCCCCATCACGGTTCCCCGATTCGCCGCCCTGAAGGGGGGAGGGCGGAAGATCACCATGCTGACCGCCTACGATTATCCGACGGCCCAATGCGCCGACGCCGCCGGGGTCGAGGGGATCCTGGTGGGGGATACCTTGTCGATGGTTGTCCAGGGTCACGAGAACACCCTCCCGGCTACCGTGGAGGAGATGATCTACCATGCGGAGATGGTCGGCCGGGCGGTCCGCCACGCCCTGGTCGTGGTCGATATGCCGTTTCCGAGTTTCCACGTGGGGGTACACCGGGCCGTCCAGACCGCCGGACGAATTCTCAAGAAGGCCCGCTGCCAGGCCGTGAAGCTCGAAGGCGGCGTCCGGCAGGCCGAAGTGATTGCGGGCCTGGTCGGCGCGGGGATCCCGGTCATGGCCCATTGCGGCCTGCGGCCGCAGAGCATTCATCAACTGGGCGGCTATCGCGCGGAGCGCGACGAACAGGCCCTGCTGGCCGACGCCCGCGCCGTCGAACAGGCCGGGGCGTTCGCCGTCGTCTTGGAGTGCATCCCCGCGACAATTGCCCGGCAGATCACCGCCGCCGTGAAGATCCCCACGATCGGCATTGGGGCGGGCGCGGGCTGCGACGGCCAGATCCTGGTGTTCCACGACCTCTTGGGCTTGACAAGGGGCCGGCTTCCGCGGCACGTCCGCCCCTACGCCGACCTCGGCCGCGCGGCCCTGGACGCCATCCGCCGCTACCGCGACGACGTCCGCAACGGTCTCTTCCCCGGCCCGGATGAAACGATCGAATAATGTTCGATCTGGCCATTATCGGTGCAGGACCGGCGGGGGCCACCCTGGCGCGACTGCTGGGCGACCGGTACAGGATTCTGCTGGTCGATCGGCGACGGCTGGATGCCCAGGCCGACGATGCGTCGGCCGACGACATGTCGCGGACGAAGTGCTGCGGCGGACTGCTGGCCCCGGACGCCCAGCGGATGCTCTCCCGGTTCGGCCTGGGGTTGCCCAAGAGCGTGCTGGTCGAACCCCAGCTTTTTGTGGTTCGGGCGGTCGATATTCCCCGCCGCCTGGAGCGATACTACCAGCGCTATTACATCAATATGGATCGGCACTCGCTGGACCGGTGGCTCGTGTCGCTGGTCCCGCCGGCGGTCGATCTCCGCCTGGGTTGCCAATTCAAGTCGTACGAAACGGAGCAAGACGGCTTCCGCATCCGCCTGGTCCAAAGCGGCGGCAGCGTTGCGGAAACCGCCCGAATCGTGGTCGGAGCCGACGGGGCCGCCTCCCGGGTCCGCGAGCAATTCGAAGGCCCGTGCTGTCCGCCCCAGACCTGTTTCGCCCTCCAGGAATGGGTTGAGGCCGACGGCAGCCAGCCTTACTTCTCCGCCCTGTTCGACCCGGAGATTACCGATTACTACTGCTGGACGATCCCCAAGGGCGACCGGCTGTTGATCGGGGCCGCCCTGCCGCCCCGCGACGGAACCGCCGGCAGGTTCTCGCTCCTCAAGGAGCGGCTCAAGGCGCTGGGGGTTCGCTTCGGCAGCACGATCCGCCACGAAGGGACCTTCCTGCGACGGCCTCGCAGCACACGGCACCTCTCGGCCGGGGGCAACGGCATTGCGCTGGTGGGCGAGGCCGGAAG
>JBEKCP010000404.1:0-5746 GCA_050014815.1 Thermoguttaceae bacterium
GGAGAGGGGGAGACAAGGAGACAGGGAGAGGGGGAGACAAGGAGACAGGGAGAGGGGGACATGAGGAGGATTCCTGTTTGCTCCCTGTCTCCCTGTCTCCTTGCCTCCCTGTCTCCCTGTCTCCCTGTCTCCTTGCCTCCCTGTCTCCTTGTCTCCCTGTCTCCCTGTCTCCCTGTCTCCTACGGAACCCACCGTTCCTACGCCACATACCCCCCCGGAATAATCGACGTAATCCGAAAAATCCGCAAGTTCCGTAGAGTTTGACACGATAATTAGTGCTGTCACGATTTACCGAGCGGTAGTCGAGGGTCTACGCATGATTAAGAGAACCGCACTCATTCCGGTCGGCCTGCTGGTGGGGGCGATGCTGGTGTCGGCCACGGGCTGTGGCCGGGTCCTGCTGGGACCTGACATCGGGCTGATGATGTACCCGATCCCGCTGTCGCCGTATTTCCAGAAGCGGGAAGAAGATGCGTTCTGGAATCACAAGCGTTACGACCGAATACCGGTCCTCGGGCCGTTGCAGGCCGGGGCCCCTGAGGTTGGCATGGATCCGCCGTCGGAAGACGAGATCATGCGGGCCCTGGAGAAGGCCCGGCCCGTCCAAGGCGGCCTCCCCTTCCTGCACGAAGTCCAGCGGAACAAGGTCCGCATCATCGTCGAGCCGCTGGCCGATTACGTCGATCCGCCCCGGGTTTACCCGCTGGTCGGGCCAGCACAGCTCCATCACTGCCATTTCAAGTGCATCATCTACTACAACGAAGTCACCAGGATCGGTTGGCCCGTCCCCCACACCACCAGTGTTGAGGACTGCCAGGAAGTTGTCTACATCGACCACGACCACTTCCACCAGGTGGGCAACCCCGATCCCGGCCCGGGCACGGGCTATCCCAGTCATGCGACACTGGGGTTGAAGTAGCACAGGTAGGTCCCGCTTGCCGAGCGGGACAACCGAAGTCCTGCCCGGCAGGCAGGACCTACTGGCAGGCAGAAGTCCTGCCCGGCAGGCAGGACCTACTGGCAGCAAAGACAGAGAATTGGCATGAACCCCGGAGGCAGCGGACGTACGGTCCGCCGTCCCCGGGGTTTTCTGTCATTTGATTCACTCCCGGCCCCTGTGGAATACGAAGAAGAATAGGGGCATTCCAGATGGACTTTGCAGGGAAGCATTGCCGCTGGTCCGAGGTCACGGGGGCGAAGGGCCCGCGGTGGGTGGCGGTACTCTGTCTTGCCATTGTCCTCGCACTGACCTCAGAATGGCTCACACCCCCGCGCGTCCTTGCGGAGCCTACCCCGTTGGCGGAACCTGCTGCCAGCCACCCCCCCCCTCCAAACGCCCCGCCCGCCCGCGAAATCATCCCGACCAGGGACCTTTGGCGGGCGATGCAAGAGGGTGGCCCCCTGATGATCGCCCTGGCGGGTTGCTCCTTCCTGGTGGTGGCGTTCGTGCTGGAGCGGGCCATCAGTCTCCGGCGGGCCCGAGTCATCCCGAAACCCTTCGTGACACGGTTCCTCGAGCAGCTCCGCGACGGCGATCTCGACCCCGAGCAGGCGATGGACCTCTGCCAGCAGAGCGGCAGTCCGGTGGCGATGGTCTTCGCCGGCGCCGTGCGGAAGTGGGGCCGCCCGTCCGTCGAGGTCGAACAGGCGGCCATCGACCACGGCGAGCGCGTGACCAATCGGCTCCGCCGCTACCTCCGCCTGTTCTACGGCGTGGCCAACGTCGGCCCCCTGTTGGGGCTGATGGGGACCGTGCTCGGCATGATCCAGACATTCAACGTGATTGCCGCCCACGATGCCCTGGGCCGGGCCGAGCTCCTGGCCGGCGGCATTGCCAAGGCCCTCTTGAATACCGCGGGCGGGCTGGGAGTGGCGATACCGGCCTCGATTTTCTATGTGTTCTTCCTCAGCCGGGTCGACCGGCTCGTGATCGAGATCGACGAACTCTCGCAGGAAGTGGTCAACGCGATCTCGGCCGAGGGACTCCAGGAGCGGCAATCCCAGGCGGCCGGCGGAAGCCGCAACACGCGGCGGCCGCCCGCCCGAAAGGCCGCCTGAATGATGAACAAACACCACGTTTAGCGGGCGGGCTTGCCCGCCGTGTGAATCGTGGAGACTCGGCGGGCAAGCCCGCCCGCTAAACGTGCTCAACCAAACCAATCGCCATGCCCCTGAAAACCCAACTCGACGAACAGCCACCCCTGAACCTGACGGCGATGCTCGACGTCATGTTCCTGCTGATCATCTTCTTTGTGCTCAATACGCGGTTCCTCGATGAGGAGCGGCAGATCGGCCTCGAACTGCCCCGCGTCGCCGATCGGGGTGTCCTGGCCGCGGCGGCCCAGTCGAAAACGGTCAATGTCTACCGCGACGGCACCGTCACGCTCGACCAGGCCCCCGTGACGCTCGCGGAACTGACCGCGCGGCTGGCCTCGGCCAAGACCCGGTCCCCATCGCTGAGCATCCTGGTGCGCGGCGACGGCCAGGGCGAGTTCCAGCAGGTCGCGGCGGTCCTGAGCGCCTGCAAGCAGGCCGGCATCGACGATCTGGGCATCTCCGTCCGCCTGGGGCCGTAGGGATTGGGGATTGGGGATTGGGGATTGGGGATTGGAGTTCTCAGTTTTCAGTTCTCAGTTCTCAGTTCGGACAACTGACAACTGACAACTGACAACTGACGCCGGACGCCCCGTACTTCATCCTTGCGCCCTCCGCCCTCATCACCATGACACGCCTCTGGAGTTTTCTGACCGGCGCGAAACTGCTCATGCTCCTGCTGTGGCTGGGCCTGGCCGCCTTCAGCATCGCGATCGTGATCCTCATCTGGACGCGATGGGGACAGTACCGGCCGCTGCGGAAATGCTTCCTGCTATCG
The DNA here is from genome assembly GCA_050014815.1 of Thermoguttaceae bacterium. Lineage (GTDB taxonomy): Bacteria > Planctomycetota > Planctomycetia > Pirellulales > Thermoguttaceae > JBEKCP01. Next base: position 2,873 of record JBEKCP010000404.1, read on the forward strand.
CTCCTGGCCCACCTGCTCCTGGCCGGTTACGCGACGACCATCGAGATCGTGGCGATGGCCCCCGCGATCTCGCCGCCGGTAATGCACGTCACGCTGCTGGAATGGCCGGTCGGGCCCGGCTCCGGGCCCAGCGTCGCCGGCGACGCGCCGGCGACCGAAGACATGTCGCCCGCCCCATCCGATATCCCTGAAGAGAGTCCGCCTGCGGCGGGGCACCCTCTGGGTCAGCCGGCCAACACCGGTCCGCCGCCGATGCCGGAACCGGATCGAGCGGACCCGCCCCGCCGGGAAGACCCGCCGCCCGTGGAAACGCCCCCGGTTGCCTCGCCAAGTACCATCGCGTCCGAGGATGGGCCTCCCGTGTCCCCTGTCCCTCGTCCCCTGTCCCCTATCCCCCCGGACGCCGGCACCGCGCGGAAGCGTGGTGACGGGCTTTCACCCCTGTCCCCTGCCCCCTGTCCCATGTCCCCTGTCCCCTGGCCCCTCGCCCCTGTCCCCGAGGTCTACCGACTCCGCATGGCCGGTGACCACGTCGAAACGGCGATCGGCGGCGGGGGCAGTCCCGAGACCGAAGCCGCCGTCCAGGCCGCCCTCGCGTGGCTCTCGGCCAACCAAAACCCCGACGGACGCTGGGAGGCCCGGCGCCATGAGGCCGGCCGCGACACCATGACCGACGGCCGCAGCCGCCCCAACGCGGGCCTGGAGGCCGACTCGGGGATGACGGGGCTCGCCCTCTTGACCATGTTGGGCTCCGGCCACACCCATCTCCGCGGCCCCTACCGGGAAAACGTCCGCCGAGGACTTGAATTCCTCCTGGCGATCCAGTCCGGCGACGGCAGCCTGGCCGGCCCGGCCGATCGCTTCGCCGCCATGTACTGCCATGCCATGGCCGCCTTCGCCTTGAGCGAAGCCTATGCCATGACCGGCGACAGCAGACTGAGCGGACCTGTTCACCGGGCCATCGGCTACACGCTCGCGGCACAGGACCCCGCCGGCGGCGGCTGGCGCTACAGCCCCCGCGATCCCGGCGACACCAGCCAACTCGGTTGGCAACTGATGGCCCTGCGGAGCGCCGAGTTGGCGGGCATCGCCATTCCCGCGGCGACGCGGGCCAACATGGTCCGCTATCTGCAATCGGTGGCCTCGGGCCGGCAGGGGGGGCTGGCGTCTTACCGGCCCCATGAGCGCCCCACGCGGACCATGACAGCCGAGGCCCTCGCCTGCTGGCAGTTCCTGGGGATGGCCCGGCAGCACCCGGCGGCCGCCGAAGCGGCCGAATTCCTCCTCGGCGAACTCCCCGGCCAGGGGCGGCCGAACTTCTATTATTGGTACTACGCCACCCTGGCTACTTTCCAGCTTCAAGGCGAGCCCTGGCAGCGGTGGAACGACGCCATGCGGACCCACCTCCTGGCCATCCAAGAGAAGGCCGAGCCACTGGCCGGCTCCTGGGACCCGGACCCCGTCTGGGGAGGTTACGGGGGCCGAATCTACAGCACCTCGCTGGCCGCGCTCTGCCTGGAGGCCTACTACCGTTACCTGCCACTCTGGAAGGTGGGGGCAGGAGGGGTTAGGGATTAGGGATTGGGGATTAGGGATTAGGGATCGAGCCGCTTGCGGCTTCGCACCGCCTTCCGTCCTCCACCTTTCGCCTTCCGCCTTGCTTTCTCCCCTTTGACACCCCAAACGCCCGGGGTACAATGGAGATAGCTTGCTTGACCCGCTTTCACACCGGGAGCGGATGCCCTGCCTGTTGACCCCCCCCTCATAGGGTTTTACGATGATTCCACTTTTCGCGATAATTTTCTCCGGCGTGGAGTGGCTCGTGGTGGCCTTCGTTGCGCTGTTGCTCTTTGGCAACCGGCTGCCCAGCGCGATGCGTAACATGGGCCGAGGCATCACCGAGTTCAAGAAGGGGATGGAGGGTGTCGGGGACGACGCCGACCCGCCGAAGAAGATCGACGAGCAGCCGAAGAAGATCGACGAGCAGGCCACCAAGGGCTGATTTCGTTTAGCGGCCGGGCTTGCCCGGCGCGGGCACGGGGTGTGAACCAATGGTCGCTGTGTTAGGGTTTCTCGATTTTTTCGGGCCGTCCGGGCTCTTGATTGTTGCCGTCATCGCGGTTTTGCTGTATGGTGAACGCCTGCCGGAGGTGGCCAAGTCGTTCGGCAAGAACTTCCTGGACTTGAAGAAGAGCATCCAGGGCATCCGGGAGGAATTGGAAGCGGCGACCAGGGACGCGACGACAACGGTCACGCAGTCGATCGGGAAGCGGGAGCCCACCGATCGCGAGGAGGCGACTGCCCCGAAATTCGAACCGCCCCCCAGCGAGCCCGTGCCGGAAACCCCATTAGGATCCTCGGGCGTTTAGCTCAGTTGGTAGAGCACTATCGTCACAAGGTAGGGGTCACTGGTTCAAGTCCAGTAACGCCCATTGTTTGTAAGTAGTTAGCAAGCAACACCTTATCCTACCTGCCGGTGGTCGGCAGTGCGGCCCGAATGGCCGAAGGCAAAACGGTACATACCGTTTTGGCACCCTTCATTCGGGAGAACCGCACATGCCACGACTCGTCGGGGCGACGCCAAAATACCGTCGCCACAAGGCTTCTGGCCAAGCCATCGTCAGTATCCAGGGCCATGATTTCTACCTCGGCCCCTGGAACTCCAAGGCCAGCAAGGTCGAGTACGACCGGATCATCAGCGAGTGGCTCGCCGCCGGGCGACAGCTTCCCGTAACCAACGGTGAGGCCAACGACCGTAACCGTTCACACCCTGGGGAGCAATGAGGGGGCGGATTGGTGGGCGAGATGAGCTTCCACGGCGGCGGTGACGAAGGTGAAGGCGTTGCGACCTTGCTGGCGGCAAGTTTCAATGAC
>JBEKCP010000405.1:0-5742 GCA_050014815.1 Thermoguttaceae bacterium
GCGCAGCCGGAGAAGGCAATCTTGTACTTGCGCGGCAACTGGTACGACAACGGGTCGGGCAGCAAATACTCAGTGACAGCCACGGCATAGGGCGTGGGATCGAAGACTTCCTCGGCGCAGACTCCCGCGTCGCAGCAACCGGTGATGTTGCGGATCGTGTTGCCGCCTCCGCCCTTGGTCGAAACGCCCGCCGCGTGCAGTTCCACCAGGGCCGGATGGATGTCTTTCAACAGCACGCGATGGACCTGCACGTCCTGCCGCGTCGTGATGTGCAGGACCCCATTGCCATATCGCTTGGAAGCGGCGGCCAGGGCCCGCATTTGATGCGGCAGGACCATGCCCGCCGGACAACGGGCGCGCAGCATGTAGGTGTCCGATTCCCGCTGCTCGTACACGCCGCGCGGCACGCGGAAGACGCGGAACTCGGCCGCGGAGGTCTCGCCCCGCTGGAATTTCGCGATCTCCTGCCCAAACCGATCCAAGTCGGCCTGAGCGTCCTTGGGAAGATCATAGACTTGGTCGATGGAACTCATACCTCCGGCAGCCCTTCGTTACCGATAATGTCCTGGAAAAAGGAAGCGTACTTGAATCCGCCGTCGGGCGAAATGGCGACCGCCAGGCCCGGATGGCTCTTGCCGAATTCGATTGCCGCGTGAACCATTGCACCCGTGGAAGGACCGACGATGAGCCCTTCTTCCCGGAAGAGCCGTTTCGTCATGTCATAGGCCGGCGCATCGTCGACGCGGATGACCTCGTCGATCAGGCTGCGGTCGAGGATTCCGGGCGGCTTGGATTCCTGGAGATTCTTGAGACCTGGCAGGCGGTGTCCCTTCTGCGGCTCGATGGCGATGACCTTGATATCGGGGTTCTGCTCTTTGAGGTACTTGCCCGTGCCGGTGATCGTCCCGCAGGTGCCATAGCCGGCCAGGAAGTACTGAACTTTTCCCTCGGTCTGCTTCCAGATTTCCGGCCCTGTGGTTTCGTAATGCGCCCGAACATTATCGGGATTTTCGTATTGATAGGGCATGGCGTAAAAGTCCTTGGTCGCCGCACCTTCGACGAACGAGCGGGCCAAGGCGATCGCTCCGTCTTTAGGATGATTGATGGGGCACAAATCGTCGGGCGTCGCCCAGACCTCGGCCCCAAGCATGCGGAGGATGAGCTTCTTCTCCTCCGGTACGCCGTCAGGGATTGTGACCACAAGCTTCTTGCGCAGCAAGGTGGCCAACGCCGCCAAGGCAATGCCCGTGTTACCCGAACTCGGCTCCACCAGATTCTTCCCGTCGAGTTCTCCCCGTTCGGCCATGCCTTTGAGCAGGTAATAGGCCGTGCGATCCTTGATCGAGCCAAACGGGTTGAACCATTCCAGCTTCAAATACAGATCGAAACTGCCTGCGGGCACGACCCTGGTCACGCGCACCAGCGGCGTCGGGTTGTCGGGGTTGGCAATCAACTCGCGGACATCGTCGTATCGCCGCAGGGCGTGGTCGGAATGAAGCCGCTCCTGCGAGCCGGTCGCATCACCGGCCTGGGTTTCTGGAAACGTCATGATCACTACCGTAGTTAAGACTGAGACCGATCTTGGCGCGAATCGCCAAACGGTTCCGCCAGACCAGTGCTAATTTTAGACCGGCGCACTCGGTAATCGCAAGACTGCCTTGATTAGGCTCATTGCTGTCAACGAACGGACACTAGGCAAAGTTCGTTGTGCTATTTGCTGGGAGAGCCATGATATGTCACGGCAGACCATGAGATTCGATCGTTTGCCCTCATAAACCATGACGGAACGGAAGTTGCGTCACGGGCTGAATTCCCTTGCTACCATTTCTTCACCGGTGAAGTTGCGCCGACGGAGTTCACGCCATGATCGCGATTATTCAAGCCAAGGACCGCTTGCCGCTCTTGACCGAGCGAATTGTCGATACGTACGCCGAAATCGGTGGGACGGTCCACCTCGGCCGCTGTCCCATGCCAACCTACAACACGGTCGTCTCCATCATCGAGGACCTCAAATCGGTGCTCTTTCCCGGCTACCGCCGCCGCGACAGCCTGCGTTTGTCCAATTTGATCTACCATGTCGGAAACCTTGTCGATACGCTTTACGATCGACTGACTCAGCAAGTCGCCCGGGCCTTGAATTATGAAGCGACGAGGTGTCAACCTGGCAGTCCGCAGCACAATTGTGAAGCGGCTGCGCAAGCGAAGACGCTGGATTTTCTGGAGAACCTTTCCGAACTTCGCAAAGAACTCTCGCTCGATGCCGAGGCGGCACACAAGGGCGACCCTTCGTGCCGGTCGCTGGACGAGGTGATTTACTGCTACCCTGGCTTTGAAGCAATTATCGTCTACCGGTTGGCCCATTTGCTCCATGAAATGGGAATACCACTGATTCCGCGGATGATGACCGAATGGGCCCATAACAAGACGGGCATCGACATCCACCCCGGAGCGAAGATCGGCAAGTATTTCTTCATCAACCATGGTACGGGGGTCGTGGTTGGAGAAACGTGCGAGATCGGTGATTGGGTCAAGATTTATCAAGGAGTGACCCTTGGGGCACTGAGTACCACGACCGACGACCAAGGCAGCCCACTCTTTGGTACCAAGCGTCATCCCACTGTCGAAGATCGCGTCGTGTTGTACGCCAACGCCGCAGTGCTAGGCGGCCAAACGGTCATCGGCCACGACTCAGTAATTGGATCCAACGTCTGGATCACAAGTTCGATCGCCCCTCATACGATCGTAAGCCTGGAAAGGCCGAAACTCCGAATGCGAACCAGCCAGGCCCACGATTTCGCTATGGAATGGTCAATTTGATAACCTAGGGAAGAAGGTTCCATGGAATCCAAAGAAAAGCTGTCGATCGTATGTTTCAGCGGCGACTTCGATCGGGCCGTGGCGGCGCTCACGATTGCGACCGGCGCTGCGGCCACCAACCGCGAGGTGACCCTGTTCTTCACCTTCTGGGGGCTGAACATCGTCAAGAAGCGTGGCGGCCATCGCTGGACCGGCCGCGGAATCCTCGCCCGCTTCTTCAACTTCCTGATGGGCGGCCGCAACAACCTGCCGCTCAGCCGACTAAACTTCGGCGGCCTCAGCCCGAAACTGATGACCGGAATGATGAAGGTTAAGAATGTCGCCACGCTCGAAGAGCTGTTTGGAGCGGCCAAGGAACTGGGCGTCGGCTTTGTCGCCTGCGAAATGGCAATGCACATCCTGGAGTTGAAGAAAGAAGACCTGGTCGACGAAGTGGCCGAAGTGATCGGCGTATCGACCTTCCTCGGTCGATCCAGAGACGCCAAGATCATTTTCATCTGAGGGAGCTGACCATGGCCAAGACACTCGACATTACCCGCGATTGTTGCCCGATGACCTTTGTCAAAGTCAAGCTCGCGCTGGCCAAGCTGCAAAGTGGTGAAGAGCTTGACGTGCTCCTGAACGAGGGTGAGCCGCTGAACAATGTGCCGCGGACGGCTACCGAGCAGGGGCACCAGGTGCTTTCCATTCGCCCGGAGGGCGGATTTCATCACGTGCTCATCCGTAAGGCGTGAAAACTGAGATGGCTCTCGAAATCGACCCGCCTCGGTTCTGTCGTACGGGCAATCGAAGATTGCCGTGTTGATCGCGATTTGCTCACTTGCAACGGTGTCATCGCACTTTATATTGCCGTGATATCTCCGGGCAGCCGTCAAATCTCAAGTTTCTTACCGTGATATTTCCCACAGCTTGCGAGATTGGCTATGGAAGTCGAAATCGATGTTGCCAAAACGCGGGACGTAACTCTCTTTCCGGACAGCGGATAGTGCGATGCCCGGGGCCGAGCAGCGTGCTTTGGCATGTCACTTGCTCTGAACGAGGGCGACTATCGCGGATACCCATTGCTTGGCCTATGTTCGAACGCGGCTGGGTTGCGGTATCTGCGATCTCGGCCACGTTCCGGAAACAAGTGCGCGCGGCCGAGACAACCTGGAACCGAAAGCGGCAACGTCAATAGAGTCCGGACATGTAAAGAACTACGAGACTGAAAGAGGTGAAAGATCAGTGAATTGACGACAGCCAAGAGTTGACGACAAGAGTTTGCCGTTGACCCAAAAGTGCGCCGGCTGCCGTGGCAGGCTGAGCACCAGTAGAACGCATTCTCATCTCAACGCCGGACCCCCAGGCTGGCACGTGTCGATTAACCCAGGATCGTCACCCGCGTTCTTCCGAGCTTGGATCTGCCACGGCAGCCCGGTTTCTTGACCCATATTGTGGTCAAACTTCCATGCGGTCGTTTGCGGGAATCATGAGGGGGTGTGCAAGCGTCTTGACTCGCAGGCTTTGCTCAATGTGCAGATTCGTGCGCTGGACTTCGCCAACACAACTTCCGCCAGAGTCGTCATGACTCTGCCATTGGCGCCAACGCCTCTTGCAAGCGCGGTGCGATTCGTTCCCTGGCGGGCTCTCTAACTGGCCGTCGGCGCGGATCGTTCCGCGAAGCCTTATTGGGATGCTCGATCTGATCGCGGACAATCTCCATCAGGGTATCGATCTTTGCGCAAGAGAATCCTGCGATCCGATACGACACGCCGATGTTCAGATGGTCTCCATAGGTCGTCGGCGATAGTACAATCGGCATATTCGGCCCTGTCGAGACCCCGCGATGGTAGTCCACAATTGTGTCGCGATTATCGTTCATCCATGCGTCGCGTACGACCACGTTGGACATCCCGCCACTCATCGGCAGCGACTTGCGCATGAAATGACGCCTGGTATTTGCCGAGAACCAAGGCCATACGGTGTTGATGAACTGCATGTTGACCAGACTATCCATGTAATGGTGTTGCGCCTTGATGGGACGCGTTCGGGCTGCGATTTGACGAGTCGCCTCATCAAGCCCGATCGTCGCGTCGGGATCGGTGCGGACCAGATAATAGCCAAGAAAGGCCCCCATTGCGTGGCTCAGATCTTCATCCGCGACGCTGCGCGTGTCCACAATGCTGCCCAGGGCAAGTCCGTTTCGTCGGCCGCGCGAAGGCATGACCTCAGCCAGCGCCCTTCCAAAAGCTGCCAAGAGCACATCGTGGACTGTTGCACCGTTCGCTCGGGCAAATGCTCGCAACCTTGCTACCGTACCCGGAATGGTAGCGTACATGCGGTAATCGATGTCAAACTGCGTGTTCGACCAGCACGCCACCCGCCAAGCGGCCCGATTGCGATTCCATTGCCTTACCGCTCGGCACGCCGCCAGGAACAATTTCCCGCCGCGCAGACGCCGTCGGAAGACCTCCCGGTACGTTCCAGGGTAGAGTTCCAGTCGCTTGTGCTCCTCGGGAAACGCCAACGACAAATACTGCGACAGGACACTTCGTAGGACTAACCGTGCAGCGCAGGCGTCGGCGACCCAATGATCATATGCAAGAATTACATAGTGCCCTTGCAGACCAGCATCGATCGCTGCAAAGCGGAATGGATGTGACGTCGGTCGCTCAAACGGTCGATTCAACGCGCGACTCAAATACTCCTTCAGATTGCTGTCGGGATGGTCGCCGGCGGCAACGACCTCAACTTCGGGCTGGGTGTCGGTTTCATGCCGAAACGACTGACCATCTGCCGACAAGTGCGCAATTCCCAAGCCGTGGCGGCGAAACGTGGTTTCGACGGCTTCGCCAAGGTCTCCTAAGCGAAGCGGTCCCGCGATCTTGTAGACATGAGTGGCGTTATAAGGATGAAGACTGCTCCATTGCAGCATCACCTTCTGAA
>JBEKCP010000406.1:0-5736 GCA_050014815.1 Thermoguttaceae bacterium
ACTTCGCCGCCTTTCTCACCCGTAGCGGGATATTCAGCAGCCTTCACGCCTTCAGCCGGTCGGCCATCGGCTGGATGTTCCTGGCGTTGATGCTGCTCCTGGCGATCGGAGGGGTTGCCCTGGTGGCGTGGCGAAGGGCCCGGCTGACGGCCGAGCGGCCGATCGGCGGCATTTGGAGCCGCGAGGGCCTGGTCCTACTCGGCGTGTTCTCTCTCATCCTGCTCACGGCGGCGACCCTGGCAGGCACGCTGATCGTGCCCCTGGCGAGCATTCTCCGCGGCCCGTCGATCGTCCTGGGGGCGGGTTTCTACAACAACGTCTTGATGCCCGTCGCCGTGGTCTTGCTGGGCGCGGTTGCGGCGACACCGCTGTGCCGGTGGCGGGCCTCCCCGACGGCCGTCCAAAAGAGGTTCCTGGCAATCGCCGGCGCCGCCGGAGGAATTGCCGCGGCGGCGGCCTTCCTGCTCGGCCCGCGGCACCCCCTGATCCTGGTCGTTGCAGGGCTGGCGGCTGCGGCCGCCGCGGCGACAGCGGCGGCATGGATCGGCATTCACCGCAGAGAGGAAAAAGGGGACAGTCCCCATTTGCCGGAACGGCCCGGAGGGTGCTTCGCACAAATGGGGACTGTCCCCTTTTTCCGGCTGGCATGGATCGGCACGGGCCGCAGGCAGTACGGCCCGTTGGTGGTCCACCTGGGGTTCGTCGCGCTGGCGATCGGCGTGGCCGGTTCTTCGCTTGGCGCACGATCTCACGAGGCGGCCTTGGGGCGGGGTGACGTGCTCCAATGGGACAACTGCTCGATTCGTTGCCTCGACTTCCAACAACGCGATCTGCCGGACAAGTCGATCCTGGAGGCGCAACTGGAGGTGTCCGAGGGCGGCACCGAGCCCTATCTCCTGGCGCCCGCCGTGTACCTGCACCGGCCGCAGAACGAGTGGAGCACGCACGTCGCCATCCACTCCCGCTGGAGCGGCGACTTCTACGTGATGCTTCGCAGCCAGGCCGATCCTACCGACCATGCCGACCATGCCGACCATGCTGCGCATGGTGCGCATGGTGCGCATGGTGCCCGCGGCGCCCCCGCCAAGGTCGGTTTGACGTTCCAGCGGAACCCCATGGTACGGTGGATGTGGGCCTCGGTGTGGATTGCCGCGGCCGGCGCCGGTATGGGGCTGTGGCCGAGCCGGCGGCGCGGCCGCCGCGTGTCGGAGGGATCGCCCGGCGCGACGACGGCGATCCGGGGACCGCACTGGTTCGCCGCGAAGCTCTCGGGGAGTCGTACTCGTGGCTGATCGAACCCCTGCCATCCTGGTCCGCGGATTGTCCAAGAGCTTCGGCCGGCACGCGGTCCTTGACCGGATTGACTGGCAGGTGGCCGAGGGCCAGTGCGTCGTCGTGACCGGGGCCAACGGGTCGGGGAAGAGCACGCTGCTGGGGTGCCTTGCCTCGTTGGTTCGCCCCACGTCGGGAGAAGTGCGGTGGTTCGGACGCCCGGCGGCCGGCGACCCGGCGGCGCGGCGGCTCCTGGGCATGGTCGCCCACGAGAACCGGTTGTATCCCCATCTGACCTTGCGGGAAAACCTGGTCTTCGCCGCCCGCATGTACGACGCGCCGGGGCCGCACCGCCGAGCCGACCAACGGCTCCAGGACGCCGGCCTCGCCAGACACGCCGATCGCATGCCGCCCACGCTCTCCAAGGGGATGCGGCAGCGGGCAGCCGTCGCCAGGGCCCTGATCCACGATCCGCCGATCTTGCTCCTCGACGAGCCGCTCGCCGGCCTCGACGCCCAGGGGACCGACTGGCTCCTCGGCTGTCTCTTGGACTTGCGGGCGCGGGGGCGGACCCTCTGCCTGGTCCTCCATGACGAAGCGAAAGCCGCGCGGCTGGCCCATACGATCGTCGAGTTGCGCTCCGGGCGACTGGAGCCGCGCGGGGACTGGGAGAATGTCCCCTCTCCCTCCGGGAGAGGGGCAGGGGGTGAGGGTATCGCGGCCCGTCTGACAAGAAACGCGTGCATTCCAGCTACCCGCCCTCACCCTAGCCCTCTCCCGGAGGGAGAGGGGACCGGGCACATTGTCCCTTTCAGCGACGCGGCCCGTGCGGCATGACTCCAGGTGTCCCGATGACAGCGAAACTCTGGTGGATCATCTCGAAAGACCTGGTTTCCGAGTGCCGGTCGCGGCGCGTCTGGCCCGCAATGCTCCTGTTGGGCATCGTCGTCGCCTTGACGTTTGCCGGCCAGATGGACCTCCCCGCCACCGAACGGCGCCGCGTGGCCGGCGGAATGCTCTGGCTGGCGATCTTTTTCGCGGGCATGCTGGCGCTGGACCGCAGCTTCGCCTCGGAGCGCGAGGACGGCTGCTGGGAGGGCCTGCGGCTGTACCCCTTTTCGACCGGCACGCTTTACCTGGCGAAGCTGGCCGTGAACATCGTCGCGATGGCCGCCCTCCAGTGCGTGCTCATCCCGCTCTTCGTCGTGCTCTCGGACGTGCCGCTCCTGGCGCACCCGGCGGCGGCGGTCCTCGTGGCCCTGCTGGGAAACCTTGCCCTGTCGGCCGTGGGCACGCTCCTGAGCGCGCTCGGCGCGGGCATCCGGCAAAGCGCCTACCTCCTGCCGCTGCTGGTCCTGCCGATGGCCGTGCCGGCCGTGCTCGCCGCCGCGGAGGCCACGCGGCTGGCGGCGGAGGGCGATTTCGGCCCCGACTGGTGGCGATGGATCCAACTGCTCGCCGCCTTCGCCGTCCTCTTCATCACGCTGGGAATGGTCCTTTTCGATTTCGTCCTCGAGGATTGAAACCATGGCCGACGCATACCGGATCGTCTTCATCCACGTGGCCGTGGCATGGATCGGCCTTGCGGGGCTCCTCCTGACGGCCGCCGCCGGCGCCATGTATCTCCTGCGGCGAAACCTCGCCTGGGACCACTGGGCCCAAGCGGCCGCCGAGCTGGGCTGGCTCGGCTGTACCCTCACGCTGGTCACGGGCTCGCTCTGGGCCCACGCCGCTTGGAACGCCTGGTGGACGTGGGACCCCAGGCTGACGACCGCCTTCATCCTCTGGACCATCTACTCCGGCTGGCTCCTGCTCCGCCGCGGCGTGGATGATCCCCATCGCCGGGCGCGGCTGGGGGCCGTGTTGGCCATCGCCGGCGTCGTCGATATCCCCCTGGTGCTCCTGGCCACGCGGTGGCTTCGCGGCATGCACCCCGTCGCGCCGGCCATGGAGCCGTGGATGCACGCGGCCCTCCTGGCGAGCGTCTGCGGGATGACCGCCTTGTTCGCTGTGCTCCTAGTGCTCCGCCGCACCCAACTGGGGCTGGAAAGCCTTGTCGAGGAACTCGAACCCCCGGACAACGAGGAATAAGCCATGCTCGCCCTGTTGATCGCGTACCTGGCTGTCTGGATCGGGACGCTCTTGTACGTCCTGCGTCTTGCCGCCGCTCAGCGCCGCCTCCAGCGGGCCCTGGCCGCGCTCCAGCGGCCCGCCGACCCGCTGACCCAAGAAGCACCCACGTCCAAGGCAGCCTGAGATGATCGCCCACGCCCTGCTCCTGATCGCCGCCCTCCCGGGCCTGCCGAACAACCCCGGCACGATCCGCGGGACGGTGGTCAACGCCTCGGCCGCCACGTCCTCGCCCTGCCAAGCCACGGTCGTCTTGCGGGTCTACTCGGGCGGTCAACTCGTCCCGCTTTCTGAGACGCAGAGCGATGCCCGGGGGCAGTTCCGCTTCGATCGCTTGCCGATTGGCGTGATCTACAGCTATGCGGTCGGGGCCAGTCGAGACGGCGTCCACTATCCCGGGCCGCGCATTGTGCTGACGGACGAGCAGCCCGAGGCCGCCGTGCAACTCTCCGTCTGCGATGCCGTAACAGGGCCCAATCCGCTGGTGATCCGCCGCCTGGAGATTGCGATCGTGCCGGAGCCGGGCTCGTTGGCCGTCACCGAGTCGATGCTGGTCGAGAACCCCTCCACCACCTGTTACGTGGGCGAGCCGCCGCCGGAGGGCGGCGAGCCGGCGACGCTCGCCTTGGGCATCCCCTCCGATTTCGAGCGGACCACGTTCCAGGACGAGTTCCATGGCCGGCGGTTCTCGCTTGCGGGCGGCCGGGTGGTGACGAGCATTCCCTGGCCGCCCGGCCGGCGCGAGATCAAGTACACCTATGTGCTCCGCAACAACCAGGCCTATCGCTGCTGGGAGCGGCCGCTCGACCTGCCCTGCTCGCAAGTGCGGGTCCGCGTCCGCACGCCCCTGGGCGGCGAGGTCCGCTCGAATCTGCCCTGGCTGCCCGCCGATCGCGACGGGGAAATCCTCTTCGAGTCGGACGGCCAGACCATGCCGGCCGGCTACGTCCTCCGCGTCGAGCTGGGCCGCCTGCCGCTGGTCTGGATGGACTACGCAAGGCCGCTGGCCGTCGTGACCCTGTTGGGTCTGATCGCCGGGACAAGTTGCGTCCTCGTCTGGCGCCGCCGCAAGCCTGCGGCAAATCTCTAACCCGTACTATTCACGGGCAGACACTAGCCCGAAGCGCAAGCGAGGGATTGGCGACGAGCTGCCCTCGCTCGCGCGTCTTCATCGTTCTAATTTGAGTCCGGTGTGCTTGCGTTCTTCCTCCGAAATGCTCGGCAAAATATCGTCAGCCGTAAAGGGGATGCCATCCCGGCCAACCGAACGCAAGAAGTAGGACGTCCCTGACGGATCCAGCTCATAGTAGAAATATGGATCGTTAGTGCCTTTGCGCTCGATGAAAGTTGGATCAAAGACGGTTGGCAACTTATTGGGGTCTTTGGTGTCCAAATCCCGAAGGCTGCTCGGATAATGGCCGTGCTGGAGCTTGTAATACTCCACCTCTTTCACCGCGCCGTTGAGCATCGTCACTGCCATTTGAGCGCGCAGCTTGTCATAGACGCCGCCGCGCTGGCAGAAGCCGAAATAGAACAAAGCACCGTACACGGCGATGGTAAACAGGATGCCTCCAATGCCAAGGATCATGAGAGACGGCACACGCCGGAGGATGCCCCAAACAATGGCGATAATGCCGAAAACAACGCCGATAAGCGGGATAAAGGACGCGCCCCCGATAGCGTATGCCAGACACCCCGCCGTCCGCTTCACGGGTGGAGGAGGAGAAGATAGCTCAGTGCTCATGGAATCCTCCATGCCAAACAGGTATTCGACCGCCGTAGTGTGGCAAGACTTCGCCGTATTTTTGCAGCCAACTATGGCGTTGTCAACCATCGCATTCCCCTCTGTTCCCCTCACCCCCCGGCCACTCACCCCCAACCAACCTTCGGGCGCTGCCCGGAGAGAGGAGTAATTGACTGACAACCGCTTGCCTCCCCCCTGGCGTTCAATTCCATTCCCGTGGTATAGTGCTGGAAAATGAGGGAGCGAGCGTGTTCGACACTAGCCCGACGCGCAAGCGAGGGTAACTTATTGTCACTCCCTCGCTTGCGCTTCGGGCTGGTGTTTGCCCATGAACATCTCGGCCTAGGGCTCCTCGATGCCTATTTCCTGGAATGAGATCCGCCAGAACGCCATCCGCTTCGCCGGCGATTGGACCGGTGTGAAGAGCGAGAGCGCCGAGAAGCAGACGTTCTGGAACGAGTTCTTCATCAACCTCCGCGCCGTGGCCATCATGGACGACCTGCACGACACCCTTGAGGCCGGCGGGTACGAGGGGCATGAGCTGGAACGTTTCCTGGTGCGGGTCCTTTTCTGCCTCTTCGCTCAATGCA
>JBEKCP010000407.1:0-7335 GCA_050014815.1 Thermoguttaceae bacterium
AACGTGAAATTGCCTCCTCCAGCCGTATTGCCAACCGGCATCCCACGTCGGGCTGCGCGCCGCCCCCAGGCTCTCCCCAGGAACGCCGCCAGCAAGTGCCGGCGGGAGAACCGAATGTTTACGCCGGGGCTTTCCGTCGCAAGGCTCCTCCAACCCCCGGCCTTCCTTTCTGCTCTTTGACGCCCACTTCGCTTCGCTCAGGGACCTCCCCATTCCCGGACGCTCCGGCACGGTTCCAGAAAGGAAGGCCGGGGCTACGCCCCAGCACCCCGTCCTCACTCGCCCGCCGCGGCGGGCTCGCTCCGGCTGGCCCTGTCGGGCCAGTGAAGTCGCCCCCCCATGTTTCTGTTGCTGTCCGTTGTTGCTGTTGGAAACAACGAAACCAGAAACCGGTACGGCAACAAGGGCTACAACCTGTCGGGCAAGTGGATAATCCGCCCGCCTGGGTCGATTTTACGGCCCCAGCGGATCGACGTTTCCCGCGAGCGGGCGGAGTTCGCCGGCCTCCGCAAGCGCCGCCGATAGTTCCGGACCGGGTGGCCCCGGAACGCCGGAACGTTACTCAAAACGGCAGGAAGACGGTCATTCCTTCCCATTCATCCTCGTGGCTGCACTCGGCGAGCAAGAGGATGGCGTCAATCGCTTGGCCGATGGGGACGCGCCGCGGCGCGACGACCACTCCCGGCATCGGCCTTCCCTCCTCCACCCGCTGGCCTGCGACACCGGGAACCGTGGCGGCGTCGTGTGTCAGGAGCACGCGGCCGTGCTCGGCGGCCCATGCCAAGATCGCAGCATCCTCTGCACCGCCAGGCCCGAGGTCTTGAACGCGCACAATGTCCAATTGGGCATTGCGACGGAGGAGCCCGCGCAAGATGTGATTATTGAAGTTCTCGTCGGCGATGAATCGAAGCATGGCGTCTCAGGAATCGGACTTCGGCGCGCGCCGTGCCAACAGCCTGTCGCGGAGCCCCTCTTGAGGAAACCTCGCGTCATGCTTCCTCCGCACGGCGTCTGCCCGTTGCCGCTCCTGGGCCAGATAGCCCTCGACCTCGTTTCGATGACGCAGATAGAAGCCGATAACGGCAAAAACGTCAGGCAACGATACCGACGGATACTGATCCGCGATCGTCTCGGGCGGTTCGCCCTGCTGGTATGCGGTGACGATCGTATCCAGGGTGACCCGCGTGCCGCCTACGCGAATAACGCCATCCTCGCCCTGCTCCAGCGGCACTCGTTCTGCCTCGATAAGAAGCGACATGCGAGCAACTCCATCATTGATTAACGGGCCTTCAAATGTGGATCGCCATGTACTCCATTCTACCATCCGCTAGGGTGAGCGACTAGGCACCTTTTACAGTGGAGAAGCGCCCGTGGTGAAGGCAGCGCGTTGGCTGGGAAGGATTTCACGCAAAGGCGCCAAGGCGCAAGGACGCAAAGGGGAGGGGAAGGGGAGAGATGAGTGAGAGCGGGATCGCGGGCTTATTGCCCCGCGATGCGGCCCAGAAGCGATAGCAGGCCGTGAAGGATGGTGAGGGGGTGCGGCGGACAGCCGGGGATGAACAGATCGACCGGCAAGAGCGTGGCCGCGCCGTTGTGGACCTCGGGGTGATCGATGTACGCCCCGCCGGAGATCGCGCAGGCCACATTATGCCCTCAGTGGACCGTCGCCCGGGTGATCTTGAACTGGGGCATCCTCGGCGCGGCACAGACGGGGGTTTGCCGCTGGTCGGTCAGGGTCCGCACCACGTGATCGACGTAACAGGCGATGTCGTAAGGGCTCGATACGTAGCCGGTGCGGAACAGATCGGCGCGGCCCTCCAGCCCGTCCACCAGCGCCTTGGTAAACGCCCCGCCGCTCCACGCGGGGGCCTCCAACGATTGCTGCTGGCCGGTCGAGGAGGTGATCACGATGGCGCCGCAATCATTGCGGCCGAGCTTCAAGGCCAGGTCGTTGACGTCGATCTTGACGCTTGCCGCCCGGCACGCGTCGAGGAAGACCATCACCTTTCCAGGCGTGCGCCGGCAGAACTCTTTGAGCAGGGTGTCGCCGACGCACGTCGGACCGGGCCGCTCGGCGGATCCGTCGATGGGCAGGAGAAAGAACGACCCGGCCTCCCCGCTGAGCCCGTGCCCCGCAAAAAAGAAGACGGAGACGTCGTTCCAGGCGGCGGCCGTCTGGAGCCATTGGAGTCCCGCTTCGATGTCGCGTTTCTTGGCCCGGCTCTCGACCAGCGTCTTGATTTCCACCTTGCCGAAGATCGGCGCGGCATTGCGGTCGAGGATGGAGGCGAAGGCCCGGGCGTCGGAGTGCCCGTAGCGGAGACGCAGGTTCCCGGGGTAGTCGGAGACGCCGACGCACAGGCAGCGGAGCGTGGGCTTGACCTGGACTTCCCCGGGACAAGTCAACTCGATCTCGTCGGTGGCGTAGCTTTTTTCGCCCTCCGCCTGCACGGCGATCTGGTGCTGGCCCGGCGTCAGCTCGATCAGCCAGTCCTCTCTTCGCTTGCGGCCGGCCGGATCGTCTGGGGGAAAGACGCGGCTCTCTCCGTACGGACGGCCGTCCAACAGGAGTTGCATGGCCACCAGAGGATGATCGTCTTTCGACTCGGCGGTGGCGGCGATGCGGACCCGCGTGGCGTGCTCCAGGTGGCGCTCCTCGACCAGGACGGTCTTGACGGCCGGGGGGCGGATTTCGTTCACGTCGGCCGGTGGTTGCCGTCCCGGCTGCACGGCCGCGCTCAGGCTCCCGGTGGCCAGCAGCGACCGGATCAGGTCGGGGCGATAGAAGACCTTGCTGAACTTGTCGGCCGAAAAGAACGACGGCGCCTGCCGCAGATCCTCGCTGTTGACCTGCCATCCGATCAACTGCTCGCCGCCGGCCGAGCAGGCATAATAGCCCGAGGGCGTCCACGCGATCCAGTCTCGATCGGTGGCGTACAGGCCGAGCAGCTCGTGCCAGCCCCCCACCAGGTTGAACGGCGGAAGCTCGGCGCCCTGCCGGCTGGTGCAGAAAGAGACCTGGGCGTACCAGGGAAGCTGTGCAAGCCGGGCCAAGATCTCCCCGGCCTGTGTTTCCGAGCGGGCGGTCTGGCCATCGAGCCACAATATCTTGGTGACAATGTCGCCCGCACGGACCTGCTGCTGGCCCAGCGGGCCGAACTCGTCGATGGCGGCCACGACAACCCGGCCGTTCTGCTCGGCGAGTTCCGCGCCCCAGCGGCGGCGGATCGCCGAGGGGCCGTACAGGTCCCGGAGCGGCCAGCAGCGGATGGTCCCGTCCCGCGATCCGGAAACCAGGATCCGCCCGTCGCCCGAGACAGCCAGCGCGCTGACAAGGTCGTAGTGCCCGCGGAAATAGCGCAACAGGGGGCACGCTCCCGCCTCGGGCAGGCCGTACACATACACGCCGCACTGGATGTTGGTGCCGACGGCGATGGCCAGCGGAGCGCCGTCGGGGCCGGAGACCCAGCAGAAACTCTGGATGATGCCCTGACGCTCGCGGTCCACTTGCAGGATGCCCATGCTCGCACCGGCGGCAAAGAGCGCCAGCCCGTTGTTCTTCCGGTCGGCGACCGCCTGCCAATCTCCGCAAGTCGCGGGGGCCTGCGGCACGGGAGGGGCCCAGGGACCGACTTCGAGCTTCTGGGGATCGAAGACGCGTCCCTTGGCCGTCCCGACCGGCTCGGGCAGGGTTCCGAAGACCAGGCGGTATTTTCCGTTCGTGCCGACGACGCCGACGGCCGTCGCCTGGGGGCCTCCGGCGATCCGCAGAGGGGCGGCGGCCTGCACGGGGGCCGCCGGATCGTCCAGCGGCTCCACCAGCACGTCGTGGCCCAGAGCACCGACGTACGCCAACTTCCGCCCGTCCAGACTAACGGCACAGGTGTACACGGGCTCCGAAAGGCTGCGCTTGCAACGGAGTTGCCCGGTGGCGACGTCCCATATTTGCAGCTCGCTGCCCGTGCGACTCCCGCCGGGGGCGGCAGTCGCAGGATTCTCGCCGGCGGCAGTTCCGGCCACGAGGATGTTGCCAGAGGGAGAAAATGCCAGCGAGACGACCGGCAGCGACGTCGGCAGCCGTTTGGCACTGGTGGTCCGCACGTCCCACACCAGGAGTTGCCGGGCTTGATCCGCGGAGGCCACGCAGCGGCCGTCCGGCGTGCAGGCCAGGGCGGTGACAACCCCGTAGTGCGGGGTCGGCAGGGTACGGTCGCCTTGGCCGCTAATGCCGTACAGGCGAACCCGCCAGGTCATCGACTTCCCGTCTTGGGACGGACCGGTATAGACGGGCGCGGCGACGTACTGGTCGCCGGCCGCAGCGACGGGGCGCAACCGCAGGCTCGCGGCGATTGCGCGGGCAACCGCCGGGCCGTGGCTGTCGGCGTCCGCCGCCGCGAGCGTCCGCGGCTTGCCGCCATCTGCCGGCCACAGCACCAGCCGCCCCGAGCGGTCCATGGAGGCCAACGCGCCGGCCGATCCCGCGAAGGTCAAGGACATGATTGTCTCCCGGTGCTCCTCCCGAACACGAACCGCCGCCGGACGGGCGGGGTCCAGCACGGCGACGTCTCCCAGGGTGCCGCGAGCGCCGTAGCCGCCCAGGGCCAACTCGCCCGTCTTGGGGCAGATCGCCATCGCGTAGATGCTCCCCCGTTGTCCGCGGCCGATGCTCCAACGGAGCGTTCGCTCCTCGGCCCAAATGTGGCCCGTCAGCACGGCCTGGGCGGCTTGGTCTCCGGCCGCCGCCAAGCGATCGGGCAATCGCCAGACGTGTACCGCCTTGTCCAAGCCGGCAGTGAACAGGAGCCTGGAATCGGCTGAAAAGGCCATGGTCAATACGGGGGCGGTGTGGCCGGCGATATTCAGGCACAACTGCGGCCGCTGCGCGGGCTGTTGGGCCCGGGCGCCGCACGCGATGGCCAGCAGGGCCCCGAGCCACAGGGTCCCCGAGGGCACCCGGAGGGTACCCGGTCCCATTTTCGTCGCCCCGCTGCG
This sequence comes from Thermoguttaceae bacterium, assembly GCA_050014815.1. Lineage (GTDB taxonomy): Bacteria > Planctomycetota > Planctomycetia > Pirellulales > Thermoguttaceae > JBEKCP01. The sequence goes on from JBEKCP010000407.1 coordinate 4,993, forward strand.
CGTGGCGGGCGAAAATCGGGACAGTCCCCTGCGACCTTCCGGCATCAACTTGTGCATATCCCAGATTGTATCAGACGTGGCATCAAGCGCGGAGCAGGCCGGGAAGGCAGTAGGCCATGTGGGCGGCAGCTTTTGGGCGGCACGATCCCGCGTCAGCGTGCGAACTCAAGTCCCACGAAGGCGCCGTCGTAGGAAGGACTGCCCTTGAAGGAAACGGCGGCGGTGCCGGCCAGCGGGTCGGAGACGGCAACCTGGTCGGAAGCCCGGGCCACGCCCGCCAGCCAAAGGTACTGATAGCCGCCCCGCAACGATAAGTGCTTGCCGAGCCGGTACACGCCCGTGATACTCATCTCGCCCGCAAACGCCGCCCGATCGGCGGAGGCGCTGCTGTCGGCGGAATAAGCGCTGTTTGTCAGGCCAATATGGGTGCGATTGACGGCGTGGTCGCCGTAGACGCCCGCCTTGACCAGACCCTCGATGCTCAGCCGCCCGCGCGACCATATATTCATATCGGCGCCTATTTGGAGTCCATAGAGATCGTTGACGGCGCGGATATTGTGTGTGAAGGTGGCAAAACCGAAGTTGACGCCCTGCTGGATGGTCAGACCCTCATCAAGGCCCAGGTAGCGGAAGCCCAGCAGAAGAGACCAGAAATCGTTGATCCGCCGGCGACCGTTGATTTCCACGTCGGTCAGCTCCGAGCGGTACGATCCGGCAATGGTGGTGTCCGTGGCGTTCCAGCCGTCGATGCGGAAGAAACGGCCCTCGAGGTTCCAGTCGTCGTTGATTTGGCGCACGATCGCGATTTCGGGGCCGCATTCGGCGCCGAACTTGAACTCCGAGGCGTTCAACAAGACAACGCCGCCCGGGGTGAAGTCGGTCACGAGCACGGCGTCATTGGGCCTGGAGAGCCGCATCCACAGGGCATTGGCGCGGACCCGACATACGGGATCGCACCGGCAGCAGTCGATCACCTGCATGTCGGCGCAGTCAGTATCCTGGGCAATGGCGACGCCGTCCTCCGATGCCGCTAGAGGCACGGGAGGTTCCCCGTCTGCGGCCACCCCGGCACGGATTCCTGCCGTCGCCAGTACGGCGACGAGCATGCCGACAAACGATTTCACGGGTTGTCCTCCACGCGTAGACCAGAAACGGCATTTCGCCGGCATTGCAGCCACGAGCTCGTCGGCGCCAGGGCACAACCCCAAACGCCGGCGCCGGCGTCTCCTTGCAAATCGCTATCGGCCGGCACCTTGGGAAAACGCTGCATTTTCAGAATCGCCCGCAAAGTTGCTATAACCGGTACATCTTAACTAACCAGCAGTGTCAGGCGCGGCGTGGACGGGCAATATCGTAAACTTCGCGGGTTGTAGCGATAATTCCGAATATGCCGGAAAGTAGGCATTCTCCGAGAAGGTTAATTCTTCCGAGAAAGCATGGCGAATACGTTGGTATGGGATAACGGGGTAAATCCGACCCCGACCCCCGTCAAAGGTCACAGAAATGGCAAACTCTCCAGGCTGGTGCTTGCGTTTGACTCTCCTGGTCCTGGCGATGATCGCTGCGAGCCCGTTGGCGATGGGGCAAGACAACAGGGCCACCATGGCCTCCCCGGACGACGAGATGGCCGCGTCGTCGCTGCGACAGCCCCCGTTCACTCAAGCCAATTTTTTTGCCGAGCCGGCCCCGGGCGCTGCCGCCGAGAAGGCGGAGCCGGAGCAGCCGCCGGACCTGTCCGATCTGGGCGCCATGGCCGGTGGGGCGGCCGGCACGGGGGCGGCGCTGCCCACGCTGCAAGGCGATACGACGTGGGGCGGCCGCCCCGCGTATCCGCACGTCATTGCCCCCGCGCTGGTCGCGACTCCTACGGGCCTTCCGACCCTTAACGACAGCGTAGATAAGGTGGTCTTCAGTGGGATAATGGAAAACACCGGGTACGCGGTAGACAGCAATTCCCTGCCGACGTCGCTCAAATCAGCCGACTTGGTAATGGGCCTGTTCGGGTGGCCCACCAGCGCTAATGCCAATGCATACCTGCCGTTCAGTGCCATGCTGCTGTCGTCGCCGATCATTGGCTACGACATGATCAATTGGGCCGAAAACGGGTGCATCCTGCCTCAGGACCGGGTGTTCTTTGATTACCGCCATTTTGATGCGGTTGGGTCCGTGGAGATTGTCAACCTCCACGCGCCGGATCCGGCTAACGGCCATCCCAACCTCTATTATCAGCAACAGGAGTACATTCCGTTGTCGGTGGATCGTTACGTCGTCGGTTTCGAGAAGACGTTCGACGGCGGTCTATGGTCCCTGGAGGCCCGTCTTCCTTTCCAGTATCAGGCCGAA
>JBEKCP010000408.1:0-6880 GCA_050014815.1 Thermoguttaceae bacterium
ATCTTCGCCAACGGAAAATCCGGGGCCGGCGTCCGGGGACTCTTCTACGGCGACGCCTCCCAACTCCTGGCGCAACTGCTCGCCGCGGCCGTCCTCCTGCTCTTCGGCTTCCTGACGGCCTACGCCTGCTTCAAGTTGAGCAACCTGCTGGTGCGGATGCGGGTCAGTCGCGACACGGAGCTCATGGGGCTGGACACCCCGGAGATGGGCGCGATGGGATATCCCGATTTCAGCATCACGAGCCGGCCGTGAGGGAGGAAGGAATTGGGGATTGGGGATTGGGGATTGGGGATTGGTTTAGCGGGCGGGCTTGCCCGCCGTTTCGGGAATTAGCCCCCGCAGCGTTTCCAGATTGATCTCATCCCAGGGGCGGTCGGCCCACGGACCCTTGGGGGTCTCCAGGATCATCGGCAGCCGGCGGAAGCGGCGGTCGCGAACGAGCGAGCGGAACGCCGCCAGCCCCATGCAGCCCTGTCCGATGTGCGCGTGACGGTCGATCCGGCTGCCGCATTCCCGCAGGCTATCGTTCAGGTGGAAGGCCCGAATCCGCTCCAGCCCCACCACCTTATCGAACCGCCGCATCGTGGCGCGATACTCGGCCGGGGTCGAAAGCGGATAACCGGCCGCGAAGACATGGCACGTATCGAAGCAGACGCCGAGCCGGTCGGGATCTTTTGCGCCGTCGAGCATGGCGGCCAGTTGCTCGAACTGCCAGCCGAGCGAAGTGCCTTGCCCGGCGGTCGTCTCCAGGAGACATCCGACCGGCTTTCCGCGGGTTTGGAGGAGGACCTCGTTGAGCGCCGCAACGATGCGGCGAAGCCCCGTTGCCTCGCTGGTGTTGATAAACGCCCCCGGATGGGCGACGACCCAGGGGATGCCGAGCGTCTCGGCCCGCAGGAGTTCCTCGACCATGGCGTCGATCGACTTCCGCCACAGGTCCGCATCGGGGCTTGCCAGGTTGACGAGGTAGGAGTCATGGGCCACCGGGCAGGTCAGGCCCAGGTCTTCGAGCGAGAGGCGGAACCGTTGGGCCTCGGCGGCGGTGATCTCCCGGGCCCGCCACTGGTTGGTATTCTTCGTGAAGATCTGGAGGCATTGGCAGCCCGCCGCGTGGGCCCGCTCCGCGGCCTTATGGAATCCGCCGGCGATGGATTGGTGGGCGCCGAGGAGGGGCATGACAACACCACACTAGTTGTTACCGAGGTGGCGGAATTGTAGGGTGGGTCGACGGGCACCGTGCGAAGCATGGTCGGCGAGCCCCACGCTGCGCTCGACCCACCCTACAGGTTCGGGCCCTGGACGGCGGCGGGCCTCTCGACTATCATGGGCGGCAATTCGTGTCCCGAGGGCCGTTGCCCCGATCGTACCCGAGACGCACTGCTATGGTCAATCCGGCCCCTGCCGCACCGGCCGCCGAGAACGCCCTGCCCTGGTACCGCCAACTGAACGGCTACCACTGGCTGGTCCTCGTGGTCGCGACCTTGGCATGGTCGTTCGACTGCCTGAGCCAGCAGATCTTCAACCTGACCCGCAAGCCGGCCATGGACTTCCTGGCCGGCTCCACTGTCTTGGCGGAGTTCTACGCCCCGCTGAGCACCACGGCCCTGCTGGTCGGCTGGGCCACCGGCGGGATCATCTTCGGAATCCTCGGCGACCGCATCGGACGGGCCAAGACCCTGACGATCATGATCCTCTGCTATTCGATTTCCACGGGGCTGTGCGGGCTGTCGCGCGGGCCGTGGGACTACATCGTGTATTGCTTTATCACCGGCGTGGGTGCGGGGGGGATTTTCCCGATCGCGTGTACGCTGGTGGCGGAGAGCCTGCCCGACCCGACCCGGCCGCACGCGCTGGGAATGGTCCAGGCGTTCTCCGCTTTCGGCAACGTCGCCGGCGGTTTCATTTCCCTGGCGATGGTGGCCCTGCTGGTGCATGGCGTTATCGCCGCCAATACCCAGTGGCGATGGATGTTCAGCGTGGGGATAGTGCCGTCGCTGTTGGCGATCGTGGTGATCCGCAAGCTCCGCGAGCCGGAGGCATGGAAGCGGGCGGTGGCCGAGGGCAAGACCCGGAAGGCCGGCTTGGGCGAGCTCTTCGCCGAGCCCCGGTGGCGGCGCAACGCCGTCGTGGGCCTGCTGCTGGCGGCCTCCGGCGTGGTCGGACTTTGGGGGATCGGCGTCTTCAGCAACGACCTGACGCAGCGGTTCATCGGCGAGCAGTTCGACCAGCAACAGAGGGACCTCGGCGAGGCGGAGAAGGACGATCAGTTTGTCGCTCTGGTGATTGCCTCGCCGGCGAGCGTCGCACTGGCGAAGCAGAAGGGCATCCAACCGCGGCAATTGTTGGGGGCCAGCAACGGCCGTTATGATGCCGCTTTGAAGCTCGTTGCGGACGGCGCGCGGGACGCGGCCGCGGTGCAAGGCCCGCTTGAGAAGCCGACCGAGCGTCTCGCCCCGACTTCCATCGCTTCGATGGAGCAGCACATCGACCGCATCCTGGCCCGGCAGAAGGCCCGCAGCATCAAGGTCCTTCAGTGGGCCGCCTGGACGCTGATCATGTTCAACGTGGGGGCGTTTTTCGGGATGTACGCCTTCGCCCGCGTCACCCACAAGATCGGCCGCCGGCCGACCTTCGCAATCTTCTTCACCGTGGCGATGGTCAGCACGGCGACGGCCTTCTGGTTCATGTCGGAGATGCCGCGGGACCTTTGGATGGTGGTAGTGATGGGCGCGGCGCAACTCTCGGTGTTCGGCGGCTACGCCATTTACTTCCCGGAGTTGTTTCCCACGCGGCTGCGGAGCACGGGCACGTCGTTCTGTTACAACGTGGGCCGCTACGTTTCCGCGATCGGCCCGTTGAGCCTCGCCATGTTGCTGCCGAATCTGGTCGCGAGGCTGGGCGATCCGGTGCTGGCCTCGCGGTACGCCGGCGTGGCCATGTGCTCGTGTTACCTGGTGGGGCTCATCGCTTTGCTCTTCGCCCCGGAGACGAAGGGGCAGCCGCTGCCGGAGTAGCGGGGAGTCCGGGCTACAGGCTGGCGCCGGTGGGCGGCGTCGGCGGCGGGGGCGGGACCGAGCCCGGCCCCGGCCCATAGGTCTGCGGAACCGGCGCGGGGGGCGGCGACGGGGCCGCCGTGCCCGAAGAGGGCGGATAGTAATACTGCTGGGGCGCCGGGGCCGGCTGCACGTAAACCGGCGGCGGCGCCAGGTAGCCCGGCGGCGGCGCTGCATACACCGGCGGCGGCGCCACGTAGACCGGCGGCGGGGCCACGTAGACCCGGTACGGATAGTAGTACGGGTAGTGATGATGATGGTGCGGTGGTGGAACGCCGAAGTCGATTCCGACGCTGACCCCGGCCTGGGCCGCCGCTGCAAAAACCGCCAAGACGGCCAGGGCCGCTACTAACCACACTGCCTTCTTCCTGTGCATGGCAAGTCCTCCTTGTCGGGGAAAGCGGGCAATCACGAAAGCCTGAAAGGACGAAAGCCCGAAAACAGAGGGAACCCATCGAATCCGCAGATGGTATCATCCGGGCGAGATTCCACCAATGCCACTTCCGGCATTAGTCCTCCGGCTCGACGGCGTGCCGTTGTTGCGGCTTGATCTCCCACTTGAAACCCGCGGCCGCCATGATTTCTTCCTTCCACGCCTGGGTGATTTGCGCCTGGTCCGCCAGGGCCATCGGCCGGATCTCGTAGAAGGGGTCGTCCTCCTCAAAGATCTTTTGCAGTTCCTGCTCGGCGGGGGTGAACTGGACGAGCCGGATCACAAAGGCGACCGTCTGCGGCTGGTTCATTTCTACGCCTACCTCGCCCGGAGCCAAGGAAAAGACCTTCCGCATGAACTCCTTGCCCGGCATGGCGATATGGTCATCGACAGGGCTCAGCCTTGGTGTGAGCCACGCCCCGGAGAGCGGCTCGCTGGGCACGTGGCCGATGGTCAGCCAGGTAAACGGCTGCGGGCGGATCACCTGGATCTCCCGGCGATCGCCGAAGACTTCTTTCAGCGGCCGCTTGGCCCTGGCCGCTTCGCCTTTCAGGGCCTCGGCGGCGCCGCGGGCGAGCTTGCGGGCCTCGATCATCTTCCAGGCACGCAGCACTTCGTCGGCAACGCCCGGATCGCCCCAGGACGGCACCTGGTCGGCCTTCTCCGCCGTCTTCCAGAACAGGTACTGGTTGCCGGCGGCGTCCTCGGACTGTTCGGGGCGATAGAGGACCCGGGTCTGGAATGCCGCTCCATGGTAGTCGCTTCGAGCGTCCGCCCGGGCGACGGGAAGCCGGGTCATGCCGCGGGCGTCCTCAACGCTGGCCCACCTGCCGGAGCGGCCGATGTCGCTCTCGGCCAGTTCCGCCTCGGTCACGAGTTTCGTTCTGCCCGCAACCAGGTCGTACTGCTTTGCCAGGGCGACGAAGTCGGGCGGTTTGGGCATTGACGCGGCCTCGCCCCGCCTCTCGGCCGCATCATAGCGGGTCCACTGGCTGCGATATTGCGATAGGACGTCCTTGACCGCGGTCAGAGTCTTCTGCATTCTTGCACTCGCCAGATCCCCGCGAATCCTCTCCTTGAGCCAGGCGGAAGGCCGCTCCTTGGGCGGCTCGGTCCCCTTGGGCTTGGCGGCCGGTTCCCCGGTCTTCTCCGCCGCCGGCTTCTCCGGCTTTTCCGCGGCCGGCTTTTCCACGGCCGGCTTTTCCGCGGCCGGTTTTTCCACGGCCGGCTTCTCTGCGGCAGGCTTCTCTGCGGCTGGCTTTTCTGCCGTGGGCTTTTCCACGGCCGGTTTTTCGGGGGCCGGCTCTCCGGCAGCCGGCTTATCCGTCGCCTTCTCTACTGGCTTGTCCGGTTTCTTATCCTTCTCGCCGTCGGCCTTGTCGTCGGCATACGAAACCAACCGCAGCGACCAGCTCCCCGGCATGGCAGACGTTTCGGGCTTCTTGTCTGGGGAGGGATTGGGGATTGGGGATTGGGGATTAGAGGCATCGGGTTTCTTGTCTGGCTCGGGCTTCTTGTCGGGCTCGGGTTTCTTGTCCGGCTCGGCTTTCTTGTCCGGTTGGGGTGTCTTGTCTGGCTCGGTTTTCTTGTCCGGGCTGGACTTCGTCGTCTTCTCGGGCTTGGCGGCTTCCTCCGCCTTCTTCTCGGCCGCCTCATAATCGTCCTGCCGCTTGTCGTATCGGGCCTTGTCCCGCTTGTACTCCTTGCGGACCTCCGCATCGGTGACGGAGGCGAGGAACTTGGCCCGCTCCGCCTTCAGGTACTCCAGATCAACCTTCTGCGGCTGGTGGAAGCCAGGCTCGGGAGAGTCGGGGCTGGCGGTGGTCTCCTTGTGCTCCTCGAAGAACTCCTTGAGAGTTTCGTCCGACGGGGGCGGGACCTTGTCCAAGTACTGATCGACCGGCAATGCAACGGCCTCGATCGTCGCCTGCCGGTTCAACTGGAGATAGTAGTCCCACCGCTGAGCGGGCGGAATCGAATAGGCCATCACGGCCGGATTGAGACCCGGCAGAACCGAAAGGGCCATCATGCCCGGGTCGAAGCCGTAGGCAAGTTGCCGGAAACGAATGGCCAACAGTTCCTCGCGCATGACGGCGAACAGTTGCACCTCGGAGAAGCCGCTCCGCTGCTGGCTGAGGATGCTGCCGATATCCTTTCCGGATACGCGGTTGTCCGTCAGTCCGGTAAGAAGGCCGTTGATGGCCTGATCACTGACGGAAATCCCCAACCGCTCGGCCTCCCGCGCGAAGAGCCATCGCTCGACCACCGACGCGTCCGTCACCGGCCCGATCAACTGAATGAAACTCTTGATCCCGAGGGCGTTCCCTTTGGCCCGCTCGACCGCGGTCTCTAACGCCCGGCAGAACTCGAGGATCCGCTGCCGCGTGTGGAGCAACTTCTGGACGTCGCTCTGCCGCAGATTGCCGAACTTGGTCGTGGTCACGACGGGCGGGTTTTGGAAGCCTCGCCCCGAAGACGAGTCCGAAGGCAGACCGGTCAAGAATACGAACGCTATCATGGCCATTACGGCCAGCCCGGCAATCATGACCTTCTGATGCTTACGAAAGATGGTAAATGGGCTTGCCATGGGTGGGGTATACCTCTTATAGTCCAGCGGGTGAGGATTCCTGGTGGGGCTCGCCGACCAACGTGACCATGCTCGGCACGGTGCCCCGTCGGTGGCCGTTGACCCACTCTACAGGGGTTTCCGCAACACAAACTAATTACTGCCTAACGACTTCCGGCACAAACCCCGAAACCTCCAATTTTATGAGGCTGCCGCACAAATGCAATGCCAAATTGAAATTGTCATTAACCGAGATTGTGCGGGCCGACTGGCCTGTTACAATTCCTTGCTCTCGGGAAACCTTTCCCGCATATGAGGTACCCTAAAGACGGCAATTAACCAGTTTTATACAAAGCAGCTAGATTAACATGGCCAAGAAAATGTCTACGGCGGGTGCCACATCGCTGGTGATTGTCGAATCGCCCACCAAAGCACGGACGATTGGGAAGTTTCTAGGGCCGGGTTACACAATCGAGGCCAGCATCGGCCACATCCGAGACCTCCCCCAGGGCACGAAGGAAGTGCCCGAGGAATTCAAGCACGAGGATTGGGCCTATCTTGGCGTCAACGTCAACAAGGACTTCGAGCCGATCTACATCGTTCCGCGAGAGAAACAGCAGCAGGTCAAGAAGTTGAAGGCTGCCCTCCGCGGCGCCAAGGACTTGTACCTGGCCACCGACGAAGACCGGGAGGGGGAGGCCATCAGTTGGCACCTGTGCGAGGTCCTGCGGCCGAAGGTGCCGGTCCACCGGCTGGTCTTCCACGAGATCACGGAGGAGGCGATCCGCGAGGCGATCGATCATCCTCGGGAGATCGACCACGCCCTGG
>JBEKCP010000409.1:0-5717 GCA_050014815.1 Thermoguttaceae bacterium
GTTGCGGAAACAACAGTAGGGTGGGACGAGGTACGAGTCCCACCAGAAAAGTGGCCGAATTCCAGTTGGTGGGACTCGTACCTCGTCCCACCCTACGAATTAGAAACACAATCGAAGTGAAGAGAATACGTCTGACCCGGTCGCTTCTTCGGGCACTCGCCGCACTGTGCTTGCCCCTGGGGGCGACGGCCGCCGATTGGCCTCAATGGGGCGGGCGCGATGACCGCAACCAGGTTTCGGAGGAAACCGGCCTGCCCGACTCGTTTGTGCCCGGCGCCAAGAGGTCCGACGGCAGCGGGATCGACATGGCCACGACGAGGAACGTCAAGTGGGTTGTCAGGATCGGTTCCGCGGCTTATGGAAATCCCACGGTGGCCGGCGGCCGCGTCTTCCTGGGCACCGACGACCTGACCGTCACCGCCGATCCCCGTTTCCGCCGCACCAAGGGCGGACTGGTCAAGTGCCTCGACGAGGCCACCGGCAAACTGCTGTGGCAACTGGTCGTGCCCGAGCGAACCGGCCTGCCCGGCAACGTCCTCTTCACCAGCCAGTACTTGGGCGTCTGCTCGTCGCCCACCGTCGAGGGCGATCGGGTGTACGTGGTCACCTGCGACGACGGGGTGGCTTGCCTGGACGTTCACGGCCAGGTGGGCGGGAACCGCGGGCCATTCCTGGACGAGGGGCAATACATGGCGGGTCCGGGCAGGCGGCCCGTCCCGCTCACTGCCTCCGACGCCGACATCATCTGGCGCTATGACTTGATAGACGACCTGCGCGCCAGCCCACACGATGCCGCCAGTTGCTCCGTCCTGGTGCATGGCGACCTCCTCTACCTGAGCACGTCGAACGGGATCGACAAGGCGCACGTCAAGATACTTGCGCCGGAGGCCCCCGCCTTCATCGCGCTGGACAAGCGGACCGGACGCCTGGCCGCGATGGAAAACGAAAAACTCAGCAGCCGGCTTTGGCACTGCCAGTGGTCGTCGCCTTCGCTGGGCAAGGTGGGGCAGAAAACGCTGGTCTTCCTCGGCGGCGGCGACGGCGTGTGCTACGCCTTCGAAGCCCTCGACAAGGTTCCCGACAAGCCCGTCCCCTTGGTCAAAGCCTGGTCCTACGACGCCAATCCGCCGCACTACAGGTTCCGCGACGGCAAGCCGATCGCCTACCGCGACGGCGACAAGCGCAAAGGGAACAGCCCCAACAGGAACGACGGCGCCTATGTCGGCCCGAGCGAGATCATCGGCACCCCCGTCTTTCACGACGGCCGGGTGTACGTGGCCATCGGGCAGGACCCGGCCCACGGGCGAGGCAAGGGCGTGCTCCATTGCATCGACGCCGCCAAGACGGGCGATATCACCCGTACCGGGTGCATCTGGACCTACGACGGCCTCGACCGCACGATCGCCACGGCGGCGGTCGCCGGCGGCCTCGTCTATATCGTGGACATCGCCGGCCGGGTGCACTGCGTCGATGCCGAGACGGGCAAGCCCTGCTGGGTCTACGAAACCGGCGCGGAGGCCTGGGCCGGCCCGCTCGTGGCCGACGGCAAACTCTTCTTCGGCACCAAGAAGGACTTCTACGTCATGGCCGCCGGCAGAGAGCCGAGATTGCTCAGCAAGATCGGCCTCGGCTCGCCCATCTACAGCACGCCCATCGCGGCCAACGGCGTCCTCTACGTGGCCGCCCAGAATTACCTCTGGGCCGTCCGCAAGCAGCCGTAGGTTATGCGTGGAGTCTTGCAGAGCGTCGATTCAAGGTCCCCTCTCCCTCCGGGAGCGACCCTGCTACGCACGGTGCCCGAGGGTGAGGGCGCGCCAGAGAGGATTCTGCCTCGGCAGTTTGCGTGCCCAGCGTCGATTTCCCTCACCCCCGGGTACCCGCTTGCGGGTGCCTCTCCGGGCACCGACCGAAGGTTGGTCGGGAGAGGGGAGTTATCGCCCGGCGCAGCGCCATGCCGTAATGGTAGGGTGGCAGGGGGATGATCCCCGGCTCCAACAAGCCGAAACCCGCCTGTTCCGCCCATTGTTGGCACTGCTGCGGGCGAGGCCGAATGTCCATGGACGGCCCGCGGGGTGTCGTGGGATCGTAGTTCCAGTGGACGATCCCCAAGACTCCGGCCGGTGTCAGGATGCGAAAAGCCTCCTGCAAGAGCACTTGGCGCTCTTCAGCGTGAAGGATGTTAAAGAGCATCACGTAGTCCACGCTGGCCGGCGACAGCCCGGAGCCCTCCACGACGAAATCACGCAGGCAAACTTGCACGTTCCGCAACCCTTCCGCCTCAACCTTCGCGCGCGTGACGCCTACCATGTCAGGTTCAATATCAAAGGCATGAACCGTGCCGGAAACCACCCGTGCGGCCGGAATCGTGAAGGTTCCGTAGCCGCAGCCGAAATCTGCAACGTCCCGGCACGACGGACTCAGGTTCAGCAATCGCAGGATCGCCGCGGGGTCGAAGAACCCCTTCCACATTTGTTCTTCCGGCATACCGCTCTGGCGGGCCTTCATCGCTTCATTTCCCCAGACAATACAACCACTTCCGGCCGCGGATGAAGAACCGGCCGTCGGAGATCGCCGGCGAGGCGACCGTCTCGTCTTCGAGTTGGTTCTCGGCAACGCGCTCGAAGCGGCGCGACGCCGAAATCACCGTGCAGAGCCCCTTCGTGTTGAGGAAGTAGATCCGGCCCTCCGCCGCCAGCGGCGAGGCATAGTACTGGCCCTTGAGCCGCTCCGTCCAAAACGCTTCGCCGGTGCGGGCATCCAGACAGCAGGCGTAGCCCTCGTTGTTGACCATGAAGAACAAGGGGCCGCAAACGACGGGCGTCGGGCTGTCCGTGGTCCGCTGGTCGTAGCTCCAGACGACGTCGCTGCGGGGGCGCTCGTCCGGGCCGCCGGGCCGCACGGCCAACAGCGGCTTCCGCTTCCCTTGGACGAGATAGATCATGTCGCGGGCCGCCACCGGGCTGGGAATCACGCGGCTGCCGGCCAGGTTGGGCATGTGCCAGAGCCGTCGGCCCGTCGCCGGATCGTACCCGTCGAGCACCTGCCCGCCCAGCACCACCACCTCCACCCGCGGGCCGCGATGCCAGAGAATCGGCGTTGCGTAGGAGTCGCAGTCCTCATCGGCGGCGGAGGTCATTCGCGGGGTCTTCCACGCCTGGCGGCCCGTCTGCTTGTCGTGGGCGACGAGGTAGCTGGGCGACGGCTCGCCCGGCTGCCCCTTCAACGAGTCCTGCATGCACGCGGAGATCACCAGGTCCCCGCAGAGCACCGGGCTGTTGGCATGCCCCCACCAGATCGTGTAATCGCCGTAATCCTTCTGCAGGTTCCGCTGCCAGAGCCGCTCGCCCGCGAAATCGTAGGCGGCGAGGTCGCCATTGCCGAAGTGGACCACGACCAGCTTTCCGTCGGTCACAGGCGAGGGGCTGGCCAGGTTGTGGGTGGGATTGAATTTCTGGCGCCTTCGCTCCTGGCCGTCTTTGCCCGCCGCGGGGGCGGCCTGCGTCGAGCCGGCGCCCTCTTGCCGGGTCCACTCGATCCGGCCGGTCCTCTTGTCGATCCGCAGGAGGACGAGGCGCCCGTCTTCGGACTGGCTGGTCAGGAAGAGGGCGTCGCCCGAGATGGCGGGCGTGCTGACGCCCCACGGCGGCAACTCGCATTTCCACGCAATACCGGTACTGTCGGTCCAGGCCAGCGGCAGCCCCGTTTCGCCGCTGGTGCCGTCGCCCGCCGGGCCGCGCCACTGCGGCCAGTCGTCGCCGCGGGCACAAATGGCAATACATAACAGGTTGGCAATGACCAGCAGGCCGTAGCGACAGGATGGCATGGGGGCGTCTCTCAAAGGGGTGAATCGGATGGCGGGTTGCCATTATTATAACCTCCCAACGGCGAGTTGCGTAGGTTATGATACACCGTATCCCGCCTTGATGCCGGAGTCTACACCCATGCGTTGTGCCCTCTGCTCATTGCCCGTCGCCCTCGTGTGCGTTGCTACGGCCCGACTCCCCGCCGCCGAAGTCACGGCCGAGCGGTCCGAAAACGGCGTGACGGTCAAGATCGACGGCCAGTTGTTTACCGAGTACCTCGTCCGTTCCGGCACGAAACCGATCCTCTGGCCGATCCTCGGGCCGGGCGGAATCCCCATGACCCGGACGGTTCCCATGGAGAAGGGCGCCGGCAGGACCAGCGACCATCCGCACCACCGCTCGCTCTGGTTCACGCACGGCAGCGTCAACGGTGTGGACTTCTGGGCCGAGTCGGGCGCCAAAGTCGGGAGCATCGAACACCGCGAGTTCGTCAAGGTCCAGAGCGGGCCGCAAGCGGTGATCATCGCCCGCAACGATTGGCTCGGCCCGGGCCGCAAGCGAATCTGCAAAGACGAGCGGACCCTCACGTTCGGCACGGACGGCCCCACGCGGTGGATCGACGTGGCCATCGTCGTCACGGCCACCGACGGTCCGGTCACGTTTGGCGATACGAAAGAGGGCTCCTTCGGCATTCGGGTGCCCGACACGATGCGGGTCGATGCCAAGCAGGGCGGACGGATCGTCAATAGCCGCGGCCAGACCGATACGGCCGCCTGGGGCAAGCCGGCCGAGTGGGTCGATTACCACGGTCCCGTGGACGGCCAGACGCTAGGCATCGCCGTCCTGAACCATCCGACGAGCTTCCGCTTCCCCACCGGATGGCACGTCCGCACGTACGGCCTCTTTGCGGCCAATCCATTTGCCCAGCAGAGTTTCCAGGGGAAGGGCGAATCGGCCGAGGGCTACACGCTGGCGGCCGGCAAGACGCTCGCGCTCCGCTGGCGCGTCCTTTTGCACCGCGGCGACGAGAAAGAGGGCAAGGTGGCCGAGGCCTTCGCGGCCTACGCCAAGCAGTGACCGCTCGACGCGTGCCGCCGCTTCGTAGAAGCAGTGTGTTCCTGGCCGTCTCGGGTGGGTGTATTCGACGCCTCGCCGTTAGGTGCAGTTTCTCGAGACAGGCGCAGCGGGCACCGAGAGCCGAACGATTCGTTTCCCACCCAGCTACCCAAACCACGATACCCAACCCATCGTAACCAACAGCACCGCAATGATGAAAGTCAACGCCCACAGCCCCAAGGACACGAGCCGGGAGCCAAGGTAACATCTGAGGAGGAAGTTGACTGGTTGCCCTTCGCGGATGCGCTCTCTTACGATGTCTCTCAACGACAGAAGCAAGACCGCGAGGACGCTGACCACGATGATGGCAGCCGTGATGCAAATCGACGCCAGCGGGGTTGCGCCATGTCGCGACTCCTCAGACGCAAACCAGAACCGGGCGGTGAATTTGATGCCGAGAATGAGGCCAACGACAGCGGCAGCAAGCAGCTTCCAGATTAGCTTCGCGTCCCTCCTGAATACATCATCAAGCTCTTCACGAAAAATATGGAACATGGCGTGGGCCCCAAATCTGCCGACTTCTAGAGGGTCACCTGTACACAGACCCTCAACGACGGATGTCATTTCTTCGCCCCGGCCTTGATCCGGCGAACGGCGTCCTCAAACGGTACTGGGGCATCCGGTTCAGCCTTTGCCTTGTCATAGGCACGGATGTCTTCCAGTTCCTCAATCGCCTCCATGAGGCGCTCCCACTGGCGAATTGGGAGAAGCACCGCTTTTCTCTGGGCCTTTTCGTCGACAACGAACTCGGGATGCAGCGGAACCATGATCCATCTCCTTCCGACGTGAATCCTAGCA
>JBEKCP010000410.1:0-5705 GCA_050014815.1 Thermoguttaceae bacterium
GGACGAAGGGACATCACTGATTTTCGGGAAAACGGGCAAAACGAGGGCGTAAATCAGTATCCCCTTTTCCGGCCTCGCGGGCTATGATTGTGACGGTGGCGACGTCGTTCGATGTCTGTAGCGCATGAGCGGAGGTTGGCGATATGCAAGAGGCTTCGAGGACCTGGCAGTTGGTGGCGATGCTTGGGCTGGTGGTTGCGGTGCTGGCTGGCGGGTGCGGCGGCGCACACACCGGCCGCGTCCCGGAGGCGGCGGGCCAGGGCGCGCCGCCGCGGTCAGTTTACCCCGGCGTTATCGAGTTCAGGACCGGGCCCGGGCCCGGGTCGGTGTGGGGCATGAATCGCTCCCACCTGGGCGCCGCGGTGAACGGGAAAGGCGGGGCCCTGGAGGCGCACGGCGCGGTGCTCCTTGTGACGCAACCGGAGGCCGCGGGGGGCAGTATGGAGGTGTGGTATCCCACCCTGAGGATCGGCGACCTCGCGCCGGCCCTCGGGGGGCTGTACTGTGTCGACCGGATCGGCGACCCCGGCCCACCCAGCGGGCGCCAGGCCTGGATGACGATGGCACTGAGCGCGGCGGGCCTGCCCCCAGGCGTGAGCTTCCACGAGGGCTCGGTCGGCATTCCGCTGGTTCACGACCGCGCGGGCGCGGCGCAGCTCGAGTTCGACACCGCCTCCGCGCTCGTTGGCGTCACCGCCGAGCCGGCTCCCGACGACGGCGCGCGAGGACCGGCCGCGAACGTGAAGGTGAACGCCACAGACCGCAACGCCACGATTCTCCCCGGGTCCGGCCCCGTCTGCGCCACCAGGAGCAGCACCGCCAAGGTCCGTCGTGGCGATGTGCTGACCATCGACGGGCATCCCTACAAAGTCCGCAACGTCGTCCCCCGCGACGAGAAGCACCGCGTCATCGGCTGGATCGAGCTTGATCCCGGAACCGACGCCCCCTCCGAACCGGGTGAAAAACGTGTCAGAACTGTTTTTCGCGACCATCCGACCACGTGACAGGACGCGACGGACGCGTCCTGGCGAGGAAATAGTTCTGACACCCTTTTCTGCTCAACCTCATGTTCACCCCAGGTCCAGTAATGATAAAAGGCCTTTCTGTTGGCGGGATCGTAGAGCAGGATGTCGTGTGGCGTGAAGCCGTCGAACTCACCGCGTAGCTCCGGATCGTCAGGGTGAGTGCTGTACGCCTTGATGCCCGGGCCGGTTCTCGGCGTCCACCACGCCGGCGGGCGGCGGTACCAGACATGGCCGCCACCAGATATTGGGACAAGGCCGTTTTGGAGGATGCGGTCGATCGTGGTTTGGTCGGCATAGAACTCCAGGTACGCCCCGTCCCACTTGTTCGCCAGCTCCCGGGATGAATGCAGAATCTCGACATCGGGGGTGGGGTCGAGACCGAAGGCAACCCGAAAGACCACCGCTGGAAGCGATGCGTAGTAGTCGGCTGCGCCCACCCAGCAGAATAGAACGACGAAAAAAACCGGGACGGACGCCGCCACCCAGAGCCAACGGTGCTTGGGGCGGATGAAGGCGACGGCTCCCGCCCACGCAAGGCAAAAGAGGGGCAGGGCCAGCGCCACCACGCAGAACGCGCCCAAGAATTCCATCATGTCGCCTCGCGCGATCAGGCTGCCCTCGCCGCGTCGCGCGTCAATCGTGTACGGCTCGCGCTGCTCGCGGCCCAGCAGGCTGGAGGCCTCGGCCTCGCCGACGAAATCCTCCCGCTTTGGGTCCCAATCCAGCGTCCGCCGCAAGCGCATCGCGCAATGTTGCACAGGCGGCAGGCGCACCGACAGGAATTTTAATCCCGCAGGACGCCTCCGATCGTACGGTCGATGTCGGCCGGTGTCAAGAACCGGCGGCAGATCCTCCCAAAATGGAGACTCTAGCAACACGATTGGGTTATGGACCCCTGCCGGCTCGTCCGGCAGGTGAAACAGTTTGGCAGGCTAGAACGGATTCCCGACGTGTTTTCAGACCCCTGCCAGCTTGCTGGCAGGTGAATTAGCGCGCCGGCGTTGCCGTGACAGCAGGGGGCACAAACTTCTTCACCTGCCGGACGAGCCGGCAGGGGTCGCCGGGTGTTTTCCGGCCGCTTTCTAGCCCTTCAAACTTGTTCACCCGCCAGGCAAGCTGGCGGGGGTCGTTGGGAACCCAATATATTCTTGCTAAAGTGTCCCAAAATGGGTTGTTTGGGCGGAAGAAGGGAATTTATCCTTGCGGCCACCTCTCTGTCCAGACGCAGCCGGCCCAGGAGAGACCGACGCCGAACCCGATCAAGAGCGTCCGCTTGCCCGGAACCAGCCGGCCTGAGCAGCGGAGATCGTGTGCCAGGATGGGAAGCGTCGAGGAGACCGTGTTGCCGTACTCCTCCATGGCCAGCGGCATCTGCTCCTGGGTCCAATTCATCTTGATCCGAAGGTGGTCGAGCATGAACGTCGTGGCCTGGTGTACCAGGTACATGTCGACGTCGTCGCGGGTCCAACTGGCCTTGGCCAGGACGTTGCCCACCAGCGGCGGGACCACGTCGAGCGTGAACTTGACCAGTTCGGGTCCGTCCATGTAGAGGCTGCTGGGCCAGCGCCGCCGCTTGCAGGGCTGCAAGGCGAGTTCGGGCGGGCGGGCCCCGCCCTCGGTCACCATCAGGGTGTTCGCCCCGCGGCCGTCGGTGCCGAAGACGAACGATCCCAGCGAGGGCTCGGCGGCGGCGTCGATCAGGGTGGCCGCCGCGCCGTCGCCGAAGATCGTCCGTAGCGAGCGGTCGGTCGGATGGATGTACTTCGAGTAGGTCTCGGCGGTGATGAAGAGGATCCGGCGGGCCGCCCCGCTGCGGATCAGCCCGTCGGCCAGCGACAGCCCGTACACGAAGCCCGAGCAGCCGAGGTTGAAGTCCAGCGCGCCGACCGAGCAGGGCAGGCCCAGCCGGTCCTGCACCAGGCAGGCGGTGGTGGGCAGGGGATAGTCGGGCGTCTGCGTGCAGAACAGCAGGAAGTCGATCGAGCGGCGGTCGATCTCGTGTTCCTTGAACAGCTTCTCGGCGGCGGCCACGCCCAGGTCCGACGCGCACTGGCCCGGCGCCGCGACGTGCCGGGCCCGGATCCCCGTCTTCTTCTGGATCAGCTCCATGTCCCACTTGGGGAACTGGGCCTTCAGTTGATCGTTGTCCTCGATGGTCTCGGGCAGGTGGAAGGCGATGGGGCCAATGGAGGCATACTGCGGCATCAGGGGTGTCCTCGGCTGGGCTTCCGGTTGGCCATCGGGCGGGCTCGCAAGCGAAGCAGGCTACCACAGTCGGCTCTGAAGGTCAAGCGTGTTTCGCTCACCGGGCAAATGGGGGGGTAACGATTGGGCTTGACGGAGGACGCCCCTTCATTTACCTTCCCGCCGCAAATCGGCTCAAATACATCCGCGGATATTCATCCGCGGCTGTTCAGCCGCGGTTGTTTTCCAACCGAGAGATCCTTGCGTGACTGGACATCCGCCGCTAACCGATATCCACTGCCACCTGCTGCCGGGGCTCGACGATGGCGCCGCCGACTGGGACGAGGCCCTGGGGATGGCGCGGCTGGCCGCCGAGGACGGCATTACCGCGGCGGTGGTCACACCCCATCAATTGGGCCTCTGCGGCCGCAACCGGGGGCCGGAGATCCGGGATCGGACCGCCCAATTGCAGCAGTTGCTCGATCGCCACGGCGTCGGGCTTCGCGTCTTGCCGGGGGCCGAGGTCCGGGTCGAGCCGGGATTGGCGGCCCGACTCCGTAGCGGCGAGGTGCTCACGCTGGCGGACCGGCACCGGCACGTCCTCGTGGAACTGCCGCCCGAGGTCTACTTCCCGCTGGACCGCGTCCTGGCCGAACTTCACCGGGCCGGCATCACGGCCGTCCTGGCACATCCGGAGCGGAATGCGGCAATCCTGGCCCGGCCCGAGATCGTGACCTCGCTCGTCCAGGCCGGGTGCCTCGTGCAGATCACGGCCGGCAGCCTGACGGGCAAATTCGGCCCCGAGACGCAGCAGTTTGCCTCTCGACTGGTCCAGCAGCACTTGGCCCATTGCGTGGCAACCGACGCGCACAGCGTGCGGTCCCGACGCCCGCTCTTGGCCGGAGCATACGAGTGCGTTCGGAGTCTGGCGGGCGAAGCGGCGGCCTCGGCGTTGTGCTGCCACAATCCGGCGTGCATCGCCGCGGGCCAGCCGGTCGAGCCTGCCCATGGATCCCGGCGACGCGATCGCCGGGAGTGGTCTTTCCAAAGAGAAGCGGGTTGACGATGCCTGGTCGGGGCACCCATGCGCTGCGGATTGCGATGGCGACGGTGTTGTCGACGACGGTCGGCGTTTGCGAGTGTGCCGCGGGCGGTTGGGCCGATTCCCGGACGGTCGCTCCCTTCGTCTGCCGCGCCGATTTTTCACTCTCGCGCATGGAGCCTACTCTCCAGGACCTTGCCCGGCTCCAGGCCGACCTGACCGGCGCGCTAAAGCTGCCGGCCCCTCGGGAGTCGATCGAAATATACCTGTTTCACGACAAGGCCACCTACACCGACTACCTGTCCCGCTACCTGCCCAATGTCCCGTACCGTCGGGCCCTCTATGTGAAGAGCCAAGGGGTGGGCAGAGTCATGGCCTACTGGAGCCGCGATTTCGAGGTTGACCTCCGCCACGAGTGTACCCATGCGCTGCTGCACGCTTCGCTCGTGGCCGTGCCCCTCTGGCTGGACGAGGGTCTGGCCCAGTACTTCGAGGTCCCGCGGTGGCAGCGGGCTCTGGGGCATCCGAATCTTGCGGGCATTCGATGGAGTCTCCGCGGGGGGCCGGCGCCGGCCATCGAGACACTCGAGAAGAAGACCGCCATTTCGGAAATGGGCCGGGCGGAGTACCGCGATTCCTGGGCCTGGGTCCATTTTATGCTCCACGGTCCGCCCGAGGCCCGAGAGGTCCTTGTCTCCTACCTGGCAGACCTCCACGAGAAAGAGTCGCCGGGGCCGCTCAGCGTGCGGCTTCAGCAACGGGTGGCCGACCCCGAACAGCAATTTCTCGAACACTTCCGCCGTTGGGGTCGCCGCGCGGACAATTTGCCGCAACAAAACTCCACCCAGATTTCCCAGGTTGACTGGGCGGATGACACCAAGTGTGCAGATGAGAGTCCGGTTGTCGCGCGCTGAGTGCGGCGAGTTCAAGAAAATCGGAAGATTAGCATTGTAATGTAGTTTCAGGATCGCGTTGGCCGATGATACGATGACTGCCTAACCGGGAAGCCCGGTCGGGTATGGTTAATGGTGGGGTGCAAGGCCCCTGTGGGACTGGGAAGACAATCCAAAGGAGTGGATTTCATGATGGCTAAGCAACGCGTAACCGCCGCCCTCGCATTTCTGTCGATCTTGGGATCATGTTTTTCAGTGCCGATCCTGGGCGGCGACGGGGTCGCGGGGATGCCGCCGCCAGCCGTTGACGTGGCACTGGGAGAGGGCGGGCTTCTGTCCGGCCTCGTGGTTGACGCCCAGGGCAAGCCGGCGGCCAACATGCCCGTGTCGCTCCAGGATTTCCAGAATCAAGAGATCGCCTCCGTGGTGACCAATCCACAAGGCCAGTTCGCCATCCGGTGGGTCCGTGGGGGCGTGTATCAACTGATCACGCCGAAAGGCCGCGGGATGTATCGTTTTTTTGTGGCGGGAGCGGCTCCCCCATCGGCCCGCCCGGGGGCC
>JBEKCP010000411.1:0-5686 GCA_050014815.1 Thermoguttaceae bacterium
GCTCGGGCGCCGAGTTCTCCATGACGTAGAGCATCTCTTTCATGTGCGACGGGTTGCTGCTGGGGCGGACCAGCCCGCGGATCTCGCGGTCGAACGTCACCAGCCCCACGCTGTCCTGCTGGTGCAGGATCAGGTAGGCGAGGGCGGCGGCGGCGCACTTGGCGTATTCGAGTTTCGACATCGGCGCGGCCGCGCTCTGGTAGCACATGCTCTCGCTGGTGTCCAGCAGGAGGTTGCAGATCAGGTTCGTCTCTTCCTCGAACTGCTTGAGGTAGTACTTGTCGGTCCGCCCGAGGGCCTTCCAGTCGAGGTAGCGGAGATCGTCGCCGGGGGTGTATTCCCGGTGCTCGGCGAACTCGATCGAGAAACCGTGGAAGGGGCTGCGGTGGACGCCCGAAACGTATCCCTCGACGATCAGCCGCGCCCGCAACTGGAGCCCTTCCAGGCGGGCGAGGATCTCGGGATCGAGGTAGCGCGGAGTGGCTTGCATCACAACGGCCCTCTAATCAAATACGAAATCCGAATATCGAAATCCGAAACAAATCCAAAATGCAAAGCACCAATGCTCGAAACAACTGAGCACCAACGTTTCTGTCATTAGGATTTCGGTTATTCGAATTTGTTTCGTATTCGGATTTCGAATTTCGGATTTCCGACTCTCCGGTACGTCTATTTCACAACGGGCGGCAGGGTCGTGGCGGCCTGGCCGTCCTCTTCCGCCCGGATGGTCTCTATGAGGCGGCGGATGAGGTCGTCGGTCTTGACCCCTTCCGCCTCGGCGTTGAAGTTCGTCAAGATACGGTGCCGCAGGACGGGATGCGCAACGGCGCGGACGTCCTCGCAGCCGGCGTAGCATCGGCCGGCCAGGACCGCCCGGGCCTTCGCCCCCAGGATCAGGTACTGGCTTGCCCGCGGTCCGGCGCCCCATTGGACGTAGGAGCGGATGAACTCGGGCGCGTCCGGCTGGCTCGGGCGGGTCTGGCGAACCAGTTCCAGGGCGTAGCGGATCACGTGGTCCGCGGCCGGCACGCGGCGGACGATCCGCTGGAGGGCCAGTATCTGCTCGCCGGAGAGCGTCGGCACGACGGTCGTCTCCACGTCGGTCGTCGTCCGCCGCACGATCTGGAACTCCTCCTCCCGGCTGGGATAATCCACGTTGACGTGGAACATGAAGCGGTCCAACTGGGCCTCCGGCAGGGGGTAAGTGCCTTCGTGCTCGATCGGGTTCTGCGTGGCCAGGACGAAGAAGGGCTCGGCGAGCCGGTGCCGCACGCCGCCCGCCGTGATCTGGTACTCCTGCATCGCCTCCAGCAGGGCCGACTGCGTCTTCGGCGGCGTGCGATTGATCTCGTCGGCCAGGATGACGTTGGCGAAGATCGGGCCCTTGAGGAACTTGAAGTCCCGCGTTCCCGACCCCTTCTCTTCCTGGATCACCTCCGTGCCCGTGATGTCCGCCGGCATCAAGTCCGGGGTGAACTGGATGCGGCTGAAGCCGAGCGAGAGGGCGTCGGCCAGGGTGCGGATCATCAGGGTCTTGGCCAGGCCCGGCACGCCGACCAGGAGGCAGTGGCCGCGGGCGAACATGGCGGTCAGCAGTTCGTCGATCACCTGCTGCTGCCCGACGATCACGCGGCCCAACTGCTCGGTGATGAGGCGGTAGGCCTCGTGGAGTTTCCGGACGGCCTGGAGGTCATTTTCTTGGAGCATGGCAGTTCTTGGCTTCGGGTTGGAGGTTCAATATCTCAAAGCCCCCGGACTGCGTCCGGGGGATGCAAGTGGTCGCAGAACCCCCCCGACGCAGTCGGGGGGCTTTAATCCCGTTCTCGTCATCGCCGGCGGCGGGGGCTTCCGCTGGGCGGCCTGCGGCCCCAGCGCGACCAGCTCCGTGGCGGTGGCCACCAGCAGCCGGTCGCCGGCCACGACGAGGTTTCCGCCTGTCAGGCCCAAGGGCGCCAGGTCGATCGCTCTGGTCGGCTCGGCGGTCTTCTGGTCGAAGACGTACACCTTATTCCGGGCCGGCCAGAGGACCGAGTCTCCGGCCAGCACTCCGCGGCCATAGCCGGGTCTTTCGGGGCCGTCCGGCCAGACATGGGCGATCTGCCCGCGATTGGGACCGCCCAGGTGGATCCAGTAGAGCTTCCGCCCGGCGGCAATCAACTCTTCTCCGGCGACGCCCAGCAGGTGTACCACGTCCTCCACGTCGGCGCCGCTCTGCCAGAGGATCTGTCCGGTGCGGGCGTCCAGGGCGAGGATCCGTGGGCTGTCGGCCGGGGCGACCAGCAGCGTGTCGTAGTGTACCAGGCACGGGTTCAGATCCCGCTGCCAGTGGGGCGCCAGTCGGGCCAGGTTGCCGCGGCGCTGGCGGGGATAGAGACTGACCCAAAGGACCCGGCCGTCGTCGGCCGACAGGGCCGCCACCGCCCCCAGGTTGGTGTTGTAGTAGATCGTGTCGCCGGCGAGGCTCAACAGATTGCAAGTCGATTGGGGGAGCATGCCTCGGGCGGGCGTCTCGGTCGCCGAGACGAACCGCCGCCAGCGGAGCCGGCCGGTCGGGGCGTCGAAACAGGCGACGTGGGCCTGCGGCCGGATGTCGTTGCGGCGCATGGCGACGAACAGATCGGCCGCGCGCACGACCGGCGCCCCCTCGAAAGCCCAGCCCTCCTCCGGCGCCGCCTTCCAAAGAAGCTTCCCCTCCGCCTCCAAATCGAGGCAGACCAGGCTGCCGGGCGTAACCGGCGAAGACGCCTGTTGCGGCTGCGCCGTCACGGCGGAGCCCATCCGGGCGTAGAGGCGGTTCTGGTAGACGGTCATCGTGAAGCGGGCGGGACCGAGCGTGTCGGGCGGATTGGCCAGGCCGCCCTGAACGCCCTCCCACGGCTCGCGATAGACCGTTGCCCCGGCGTCGCCCCAGGCCGGTTCTCCGTCGGCCAGCCGGACGGCCGCGATTTCGTGCTGATCGTTGACGAAGACCCGATCGCCGACGACCACCGGATGCGAGGCCAGCGGCGCGGCGGCGTCTTCAGCCACGGCCGCCGGCGACGGGATCGTGGGCGCCGGGGGCGTTAGTTGCGGCAACCGGATACGCCAGGCGACGCCCTCCACGTCGATCATGGCGGCGGCCCGGGCGTTCCTCGCCGGGCACCCGGCGAAGGTCGGCCAGTCGCGGCCGGGCGTCGGGCGGGGCCAGAGCACGCTCTGTTTGATGAGATCGCCGAGGGCCGAGGCGTACGTTGCTTCCCGTCCACCCAGTCGCCCCCGCGCTTCGCCGTGGAGACGCGCCAACGCCGCCAACTCGTCTCGGGCACGGTCGCTTGCCCCTTCCAGGATCGAGACCAGCACCAGCCGCGCGCGGACCATGGCCGGGTCGAGGGTCGTGTCGGGATAACCGGGCCATGTATTGGTCACGCCGGGTGGGGGCACCGCCGGCAGGATCCGCTCCCAGTTCCATCGGGCCGCCGTGAAGTCGCCCGACTCCAACGCGATCTCGCCCAGTGCCAGGAGGGCCTTGTCGCCCCAGCGACTGGCAAAGGCCTGCCGCACCACCTGATCCAGCAGCCGATGATCGCGGCGACGGACCCCCTCCTCGCACCATTTTCGGGCGACTGCATCGACTCGGCTGCGGTAGAGCGCGAGGGCCTCGGGGGGCAGTGCGGCCAATTGCATTTGGCAGGCGTCGCTCAGGCCGATCCACCGCAACTCGGCCACCCCGAGCAGCTTCCCTTCGGAGTTCTCCATGACTTGCCGGAGCGTCTCGACCGCCTCATCCCATTGCCGGTCGGCCAGACAGGCCTTGACGTGTTCGAGCTGGGCCAGGACTGAGGCGTCGGCCCGATCGAGTTGCACCGTGTCGGACAGCTCGAACTGGTTGCCGCCGGGGATGCCGCCCAGGAGGTCCTGGGCTCGGGCATAGGCGGCGGCGATCGCGACAAGAGCGACCGCAGCGAGGGCCAGACCACGGCGATTCATTGCCATTCCTCACGGAGCGGACCGTAAAAGCCGTCCTTGAGTCCGTCGCCGTGCCCCGTGGACTTCGGAAGAGACAACTTCACAGTCTGAAGGCAGTCTCCCTTTCCCAAGTCCCAAGTAGATTCGCTCGGGCGGGCTCAAAGTATTGCCATTTCTTAAATATAAGCGAGGCAGAGATTTAAGAAAAGGCAGTCTCCTCCCCTATCTCCGGGCTTCGCCGAGGGCTAGAATCGCCCATGGGCATTGTCGGAAAAGCCACCGTTCCAGGAGTTACACTAGCCCGACGCGCAAGCGAGGGACGGAACCAAGGCAGTTCCCTCGCTTGCGCGTCGGGCTGGTGTGGGCTTTTCCGACAAACCCCAGCCCGTCGGATTCTTTGACACCGCAGAAGTCCTCGCCATGAACATCCTTATCATCGGCAACGGGGGCCGGGAGCACGCCCTGGCCTGGAAAATCGTCCAGAGTCCCCGGGCCCAACGGGTTTTCGTTGCCCCTGGCAACGCGGGCACCGACCTCGACGGGGAGAACGTCCCGATCGCGGCGGACGACTTTCCCGCCCTGGTTCGATTCGCCCGGGAGAACCAGGTCGGGCTGGCAATCGTGGGCCCCGAGGGCCCGCTGGCCGCCGGAATCGTCGATGTCTTCGAGGACGCCGAAGTGCCGATTTTCGGGCCCAACCGGGCCGCGGCGGAGTTGGAGGCCAGCAAGGTCTTCTGCAAGGACTTGCTCCGCGACGCCGACGTGCCTACCGCCGACTATCAGGTCTTCCGCAACGCCGACGAGGCGGTCCGGTTCCTCGAAGACCGCGAGGACGTACCCGTGGTGGTCAAGGCCGACGGGCTGGCCGCCGGCAAGGGCGTCGTCGTTTGCGCCAATCGCGCGGAGGCCGTCGAGGCAGTCAACCAGATCGGCCGCCAGAAGGTCTTCGGCGCCGCCGGCAATCGCCTGGTGATCGAGGAGCGGCTCGACGGCGAGGAGGCCAGCGTTCTGGCGATCACCGACGGGCAGACCATCGTCACCCTCCAGCCCGCCCAGGACCACAAGCCGGCCTATGACGGCGACGTGGGGCCGAACACCGGCGGCATGGGCGCCTACTGCCCCGCCCCGCTGGTGACCGACGAGATGCTCTCCTGGATCGAGGGGCACGTGCTGGTCCCGACGGTGCATGCGATGCGCCGGGTGAAGCGGCCGTTCCGGGGCGTGCTCTACGCCGGTCTGATGATCACCCGCCAAGGCCCCAAGGTCCTGGAGTTCAACGCCCGGTTCGGCGATCCCGAGTGCCAGCCCCTGCTGATGCGGCTGAAGACCGACCTCGTGGATCTGCTCGAGGCGGCCGTCCAGGGGCGGCTCCACGAGATCGGACCATTGGCATGGGACCCGCGCCCGACGGTCTGCGTAGTCATGGCCAGCAAGGGGTACCCCGGCCCCTATGCCAAGGGCCATCCGATCCGCGGCCTGGACGCGGCGGACAGGCTCCCCGGTGTCAAGGTCTTTCATGCCGGGACGGCCACCGGCGCCCAAGGCCGCACCGTCACCGCGGGAGGCCGCGTTTTGGGCGTTACCGCCTCGGGCGCGACCATTTCCAAGGCCAAGCTCAACGCCTACCGCGCCGTGAAGCTCATCCGCTGGGAGGGCGCTTGGTGCCGCAAGGACATCTCCGACAAGGCCGTCGGCCGGTAGCGGAACGACGCCGTCAAAATGTTTAGCGGGCGGGGGTGGG
>JBEKCP010000412.1:0-5656 GCA_050014815.1 Thermoguttaceae bacterium
ACCTCGTATCCGTCGGGGATCGTATCCAGCACGTCTCCTTCGGAGTCCCTGGAGAAGAAATACTTGGGTTTTCCAGCCTTCGTCTTGCCCTCATGGAGAAAGTAGGTATGCCGTTTGCGGTTCACGTGGGTCACGACCATAGCGGCCTCCCTGACAAGTGGGCCTCTTCAGAAGTTGTGCAGCCAATACGAGTAGTCGGCAATCAGTCGCCGATTGGGGCTATCCTTCTTGACTTCGATCTCGTCAAGCGGCAAACAATTTCCGTCCTCACTGCGTTCCTCTTCCTGCCGACCTGACAAGCCCAGGATGTTTCCCAGGAATCCGAGTAGACCAACTCGGTCTCTGGCCCGCCCTTGAACCACGGTGGCAGGTTCCCGGCGATCAGCCTCGTGCTGGACCTCGCAGAGCAGTCCGCAGCCCTCCTGGGGACAGTAGTCGTCAACATGGAGCAGCCCAAGGACGCTGACTTTGTACCTCCGGCTTTGGAATGGGCCGATGTCCTTCCAGTAGATCGCCTGAAACGGAAACCTCAGATGGGCTGGCCGAAGAGGTTGGACAGTGGGACCAGATGATCGCTGCGATGTTCGGAACGATGAAGGATGCGGCCCCGGAAGGCGTTCTGGAATCACCGATCCAGAACCGGGCCGACTTCGAGCATTTGGAAATGAAGGGCTTGCAGGCGGGGTACGGCACCGTGGCAGGCAAGCTCAGGGACTATCTGGCCAAGTTGAAGCTGCCCAAGACTGAGGGCGAATAAGTGGAGTGGGCTAGGCCCGCCTCTTCTTGAAAAGCTCCAGTGCCGCTGCGTACTCGTTCGCCAGATCGAAATTGAGCACCTGCTCCGGGGCAATTCGCTTGAAGCCCACATACATGATGCACACCATCGGAATCAGCCTGCATCCCCACTTGCTCCGCCACACGATGGCACAACCAATACCTCGCCGACACCGGCAACGATCTCGTCAAGCTGGCCCAGATCCTCGGCCACGAGAACTTGAATACGACGGCTCGCTATACGAAACGGTCCCAGCAGCAGTTGGGAGAGGCGGCGGAGAAGATGGGTTATTGAAGTACCGAGTTCAAGCTAGAGGGGGGGTAATCAAGAGGGAGAGTTCTCGGAACGAGAAATGTTGGCTTGACAGTTCTCATTTCGAGAACTACAATCAAGTAGGCCCGTAACCTGGCCGAATAGAGAAGATGCCATGAGGATCATCTCCAAGCGTCGATTACGTGAGTTCTGGCAGCAGGAGGCTGCCGCACGCTCGCCGCTGGAAGGTTGGTATCGTGTGGTCAAGGACAAGCAACTGACGTGGAATGATTTTCATGACGTAAGGGCGACCTATGGGAATGCCAGTCTCGTTGGGGATTGTGTTGTTTTCAACATCGGGGGCAACAGATTTCGTCTGATCGTGAAGATCAATTATATGACGCACAATGTCTTCGTTCGGGCTGTGCTGACTCACGAAGAATACGACAAAGGCAAGTGGAAGGCTGACTGCGGTTGCGAGTAAACATTTTTTGCAGGTGAATCCATGAAACTCCTCAATAAGCGGCAGCAGGACACGTACCTGCGAATCATTCAAGAACTGCCTCTCGTATCGATCACGTCCGATGAGCATTTGGATGCGGCCCAGGCAATGCTCGACCGTTTGACCGACAAGAAGAAACTTGACGGTGGCGAACAGGCGTATCTTGATGCTCTCTGCGATCTGGTCGTGGTATACGAGGATCAGTATCATTCGATCCCGGCTGCCTCGGACGCCGACTTGCTGCGCCACTTGATGGAAGCGAAGGGCGTCACGCAAACCCAAATTCACAAGGACACCGGCCTTGCAAAGAGCGGGATTTCAGAAGTCCTGGCAGGAAAGAAGCCCTTCAGCAAGACGATGATCGGAACTTTGGCAGCGTACTTTCACGTTCCCACATCGGTTCTGACGGCGAACATTGGAGGCAAGAAATAGAGTTGCCTCGCCCAGTCACTTTCGTTCATCTTACCATCAAGCGAAGTGGCGCTGCCCAATTAGAATGCGAGCGGAGTCCTATTGCGGCCCCAGCGAACCTCTTGAAAGGCGTCTTCATGGTAAAGGCGAAGAAGGAACCGCGCATTCACGGCAAACTGCTCGAAGCGATCGCCGCCGTCGATCGGCCGGGGGCCTTTTGCACAAGGGGCGATCGCCCCTTGACGATGCCGGGATTGGAAGTGCAGGGGCTGGGCCCGGTCACGCTGCCGCTGACGAAGACCCAGGCCCGCGAGCTGACCAGGCTCTGCCGTCAGGCGCCGTTCGGCAAGGGAACGGAAACCGTGGTCGATACCTCGGTGCGGCGCTCATGGACGCTCGACCCGGACCGGTTTCGGTTGACCAACCCCAAATGGGACGATCTGGTCACCGCAATCGTGGAGGACGTGCGGCAGGCGTTGGGGCTGGAAGGCCACAAGCTCTCGGCCGAGCTTTACGAGCTGCTCCTGTATGAAAAAGGAGGCTTCTTCCTGCCGCACCGCGACGGCGAGAAGCTCGATCGGATGGTGGCCACGCTGGCCATCGTATTGCCCGGAGTGCATGAAGGGGGCGAGTTGATCGTTTCCCACGCCGGCCAACGGCAAGAGATCACCTTTCCGGGCGCGGCGTCGGGGCACGAGTTGAGTTATGCCGCGTTTTACGCCGACTGCCAGCACGAAGTCCGCCCGGTGCGGCGCGGCTTCCGCTTGATCCTGACCTACAATCTCGCGCTCGCCGGCAAGCGCGGCAAGACGCGGATCACGGCCCCGTCGTACGGCGAGACCGCTGCGGCAATTGGCGAACTGCTCGGCGAGTGGGGCCGCGCCGGCGGTCCCCAGAAGCTCGCCGTCACGCTCGATCATCGCTATTCGCAGGCGGGCCTCTCGATTGACACGCTGAAAGGGGTCGATCGGGCCCGCGCGGAAGTGCTGTTCGAGGCAGCCGAGCAAGCCGATTGCGTGGCACATCTCGCCCTGGTCACGTTGTGGCAGAGCGGATCCGCCGAAGCGGATTACGAGGATTACTCGTACGGCCGTGGCCGCCGCTATCATTGGTCCGACGACGAGGACGAGGAGGACTACGACGAGACAGGCGGCCAGGTCGAGATGGGCGAGATCTACGACTCCAGCCTGTTGGCGAATCACTGGTCAGACCTGCACAGCAAAAAGGTCCAGCTCGGCGAAATTCACCTCGACGAGGACGAGATCGTCGCCGACGCGGCGTTGGACGAAGACGAGCCCAGCCGCGAGGATTTCGAGGGCTACACGGGCAACGAAGGCATGACGCTCGAGCGGTGGTACCACCGGGCCGCGGTGGTGATTTGGCCGCGGAGCAGGCATTTTCAGGTTCTCTCCGGGGCCGGCACCGAGGCGTCGATCGGCGGCCTGGAGGCGATGGTCAAACGCCTCAATCGCGCCAAGAAGGCCGAGCGCGAGGGCCTGCGGCGC
Organism: Thermoguttaceae bacterium; assembly: GCA_050014815.1. Lineage (GTDB taxonomy): Bacteria > Planctomycetota > Planctomycetia > Pirellulales > Thermoguttaceae > JBEKCP01. The sequence continues at coordinate 3,446 of JBEKCP010000412.1, forward strand.
GAGTGCTTGTCGTTCGCCTCGGCGATTATCGACTCGTGGAACGCCGGGGGCCGTGGTTATCGGCAGGAGAAGCCGGAGGGCGTCGATCGCAGTGTCTTCGCGAAGCTGCTTTTCCAGTTGGACGACCCGAAGCTCGTGCGCCGGTTCCTCGTGGCGGTAATCCCCGTCGATGCCGCCATCAAGCTCGATCGGTCGTTCGCCGAGTTCTGCACGCAGCACGGTTGGGCCAGTTTCGAGGGGGAACTCGCAACGGTGCTCGGAACCGCGACGGCCGCGACCGTCGCCCGAAACGCCGCGATACTGCGGACGCTCTGTGTTCAGCGCGACAAGAATTCCGAGCGCATCGAGGTCTGCCGGCGGTTGTCCGAGCGCTCATTCGAGCCGCTGGAGGCATTCGACAGACAACGGCACGACCATGAGTGGCAACTTGAGAGAGTCGATTGGGGGGCCGTGCTCGGTTCGCTGGTCGCGGCAATGATTGCCGTCGGCGCCGAGGAGCCGCTTTCGCGACTGCTGGACCACGCGCTTGCGTCCGACAAGTACGACTTGACCGACGCTCACTTGGCGGCGATCTTCGCTCTGGAGCGGCAGCTTGCCAAACCGTCCGGCGACGGGGCGATTTCGCGTTGGCTTGCCACCTGCCGCCGCGAACTGGAACGCCGCACAGCCCAGGCCCCACAAAAGCCGGCCGATTACCGGCGCGCCGCCAAACTGTCGTGCAACTGCCGGGACTGCCGTGCGCTAAGCGAGTTTCTGGCCGATCCGGACCGGCGGGAAGCCCGCTTTCCGCTTGCCAAGGAGCGCCGCCGCCACCTGCACAACGTCATTGACCGTGACCGCTGCGATTGCACCCATGCTACGGAACACCGCGGGAGCCCGCACACGCTGGTGTGTACGAAAACCACGGCATCCTATGACGCGGCCTGCAAGATCCACCATCGCGACGTGAAGAACCTTTCGCGGATCGCCGCACTGGAGCGGCGATCGACCAGATGAGCGGGCAAGCGCGTCCCAGAGGTGGGAATCGTCGTAGTCGCCGCAGAGGACGACGCGGTCGCCGGCCCAGCGGCCAACGATGGCCTGCGGGTTCTGCTCGTACGTGACGCCGTGGAAGTCTCCGCCGCCGCCTTCGGTTGACTTGCGGAGGAGCAGGGTGAAGAGGGCGCCGTGGGGATTGGCGGCCCACTCCCAGAGCTTGGCGACTTCGCCCACGCACCACGGGCAGACGAACTCGCGTTTGTCGAGGTTGACTGCCTGGAAGTATTGGCCCATAGGGAAAGGGGGGAAGGAAATGGAAAAGAGGGGCGGGACGGGCCCGCCCCGGGGCCTAGACTGGTATCTGTGTTTGGGCTGCGCGCTGGCGGCGGTTCATAGGTCGGAGCCGCCGTCGCTGCAGAGGTGCCCGCACGCCGAGCAGGCGTAGAGCTCGTCGCCGACGCGCTGGAGCGGGGCAATGCAGCAGTCGCTCGTCGCTGCAGAGGTGCCCGCACGCCGAGCAGGCGTAGAGCTCGTCGCCGACGCGCTGGAGCGGGGCAATGCAGCAGTCGCTCTTCGGGCCGTCGTCGAGCGGCGACGGGTTGCGCTTGTGGATCGACTCGAGTATCATGTTGACGGCCCGGGCGGAATGTTCGACCAGGGCGAGATCGGGATTGTTCATGGGTCAAAGGGGAAATAGGAGGTAGAACCGGTTTCTCTCTTTGACCGAAGGTGGAGAACGGGCGGTGGCCATGGCCGGCGGAGGAAGGGGATAGAGATGCTTCGGATCGAAGCAGGTTCTCTCAAGCAAGCCGCAGCCCGCCGTCAAGGAAGCGAGCGGCTGGCGATCCCGCAGGTTCACGAGCCGCTTTCCTTTCTATAGGCAGGAGATGTGGGATATCGTCTCTGAAGAGTGCCTGGAGAGGCACCGAAAGAGGAGGGAGAGGATCGAACTGCTGTTCTGGCAGAAAAGAAACAATGCACCGTTCTAGGCCGCCGGCTGGTGGATGGGCGGCGGGGCGGCCTTGTGATACAATGCCTGAACCAGGGAACATTGCCCGCCGGGGAACTTGAAATGACCGATCCAACACGCCACGGCAAGCCCGATCTGGTGGAGATTCTACTTAGTTTCTGTTGCGGAAACATCCGTAGGGTGGGTCGAGCGCAGCGAGCCCCACCAGAAATCGGCCAAATTCTGGTTGGTGGGGCTCGCCGACCATGCTTCGCACGGTGCCC
>JBEKCP010000413.1:0-5639 GCA_050014815.1 Thermoguttaceae bacterium
CGCTGTTTTTTTCGCGGGTTTAGGAGTTTTGAGGCGGCCGTGGGGCTGGGCGTGTTCTGCCACAACTTGATCGTGCTGGCGGACCAAACGTCTGGCTGAGGACGGCGACCAGAAAAAAACCGTGGGGCCAGGGTCTTGAATCGCGGGCGATTGGGCCTCTGGCAACCAAGATCAAAGACGGTCGCGGAAAGGCCGTCCGCAAGGGCGGCATTCCGCGTATCCGAACGTGCGAAACAATCTCATACGGCTTTTTCCTCCGCTACGACCGGGGAAAGGAGTACATGATGATCTCAAGAAGTCTTGCCCGTTGGGCTGTGTTTGCGCTTGGCATGCATCTGTTGGTTCTGTCGCCATCCTGGGTAACGGACGAGAAGCGCGACAACAACGCAAAAGCGGCAATGAATCGCCGCGTTCCCAAGGCAGGATTTCATCGACTTCTCCTCGCACTCAGGGATCTTCACGGGCACCCGCCGGACACGCAGTGAACGTCCAGTAGTGCGCAGCTCGCCATGTTCTGCGTTGGGTCGCTGCCGGACGACGGCACGCCGGCGACACGTACGCCGACGACCTCCATCGGCTTGATCGGGACCACGAACATCGCGTGCGGTCTGGCGCCGCCGGGGTCGGCGGCGGTCGATTCGGGGTAATCCGCCAGGACGGCGACCTGCTCCCACGGTCCGTCGCGCGTCTTGAGGACTTCCACGGCGGGCTTGCGGAGCGCGGCCGACTGCCCGTCCTTGGCGACCCACCAACCGCCGCCCGGCAGAAACCGGCCGTGGACGAAGATCACGCGATCGATGCGGATCGGCTTGGCGAATATCGCGGCGAACCAATCCGTATCGCGATTCTGGCCGTTGTTGGTCAGGCACGTGCTCCTTTCGTCGCCGCTGAGGAATGCGCCGCGGATCGTGCCGTCGCGGGAGGTTCTGGCCACCGCCCCGGGGATCCGCGGCGGGCGCGGGGCGGTCTCCTTGGACGGCCGGACCACGTTTTCCGCCCGCGGAAGATAGACGCTCATCACGCCGCCGGCGCTGCCCGCCTCGCAGAACGGGCGATAGAGGAGCAGCGGACTGCCGGACCCGGCCGCGAGCGGAAGCTGCTTTCCGGGCACGGCCAGAACTCTGCCGCCCGGCGAGCCGTGGAGTTCGGCGGCCGCCGGCCGCCACGCCGACTCACCCAGCCGCGAGGCGTCCGGAACGACGCCGGTTCCACGAAGTCCGTGGTTGATTGCTTCGTCGTAAGCCAGCACCAGCGGACCGCGCGAAATGGCAAAACGCCCCGCGCGCTCGTGGGCGACGGCCGGCATGTCGAAGGCCAACTCGATCGTCGTCTCGCCGCTCCAGAGCCGCGAAATGCCGGCATAAGTTCCCGGCGCCAGCCTAGCGCCGGGCTCTTCCCACTGCGAGCCGCGGCCTATGCGCAGCGAAGCCTTGGAGGCAAAAAAAGGGACGAGGAGCTGCAGCTCGAACTCGACGGGCCGCTGCGGCGTCACGACCAACCGCACGCGGCCGTCCCAGGGGTAGTCGGTCGTCTGGCGGACGGTCACCGGCACGCCTTCCACCTCGCCGCGGAAGGTCGAGGTCTCGTAAAGGTTCACGGTCAGCCGCCGGGGGCCGGTCATGACGGCCAGCGTCGGCAAGAGCGCGATCGCCCTCGCCCCATTCGACGCGCAGCAGGTCATCACACCGTCGTAGGATTTCTCGCCCTCCATGGTGGTGAAGTAGCACCATTCGCTGCCGTCGGGCCGCTGGGCCGCCAAGAGGTGGTTGTAGACGTGCCGATGGATTTCGTCGGCGTAGCGCGCCTCGCCGGTGATCCGCAGCAGTTGCAGATTGAGCATCAGCCATTGCGCCTGCACGCAGGTTTCGGTGACCGCGCCCGTCGTGTGCAGCACGTGCGGCGGGCAGAACACCTCGTGCGCGTCGATCCCCCCGGTCAAGTGCACGTTCTCGCGGCGGATGCTGTCCCAGGCGAGGATGGCGGCCTCCAGCCCGCGCCGCTCGCCGGTCGCCCGCCAATACTCGATCAACCCCAGGTAGACGCTCATCATCTCGTAGGCCTTCTTGTTGCCGACCCGCTGGACCGTCTTGAACTGCTCGATCGCCGTGAGCACGCGGGGCCCTTCGTCGGCCTTGCGGATGATGTACCGGGCGAACTGCAGGTAGCGGGGATCGCCCGTCTGCTCGTACAGCCGGCAGATCGGCTCCAGCACGCTCGTGGATGCCAGGCCAAGCTGGTCGTCGGACTTGAGGATCTCCCGGCCGCCGTCGTGGAACGTGGCGACGAGCAGGTCGGCCGCGCGGCGGCAAGCGGCCAGCGCGCGGCGATCGCCCGTGGCGCGGTAGTAGGCCAACAGGCCGATCAAATCGTACTTGTGCACCCATACGTCCCAACTCGTCCAGCGCTCGGCTTGCAGGTAGGTGCCCAGGTAGCCGTCCGGCATCTGGCAGTCGATCAGCCCGGCGGCAATTCGATCCAACTTGTGTTGCAACACCTGGTCGGCCGGGTCGTAGGCGCAGGCCGTCGCAGCGGCGTCGAGCCACTTGCCCGCGTGCTCGCCGGTATACGACTGGCGGCCGGGCCGCTCGCGAAAACCTTCCAACAAGCGGTGCTCGCTCAAGGCGACGTGCCCGGCGAGCCGGGCCTTGCGATTGCCGTCGACGCGATAGCCCACCAGGCCTTCCAAGCGGATTTGGCCCGGATCGGCGGGCCGCAAGGCGTCCGGCTGAACGACAACAACCTCCGGCGACGATGCCGCGAGGATTCGATAAGCGGTCTGCCGCTGGCCTCGCCGGTCCGATTCGATGCGCCAACTCAGTCCCGGTCGGGTCGTGTCGATCCCCAACGGATTGCCCGAGTACTCGCAACACAGAGTGACAGGCATCGCTTCTTCAGCGTGCGTGCTCATTCCGTGCATGAGACTCGATGCGAGAACCGTCGCTACAAGAGTTCGCTTCATGTTCATATGGTCTTAAATCTCCCGCGTAACCGTTCACGGTGTTTTTGACCTGGTTGCACCCGCCTGCGTGAGCCGAGCGGCCGTTCCGGTGACCTTCAGGACCTCTTCAGCCAAATCACATAGTGTCCGCCGCACCTCGATCCAAGGCGTGTCGGCAGGGGGATCGATCATATGCCCGCTGCTGCGCCCAAAATTCGGACCGCAGATTTTGTCTTTCCTTTTCATGATGTCTTGACAGCGTGCCGCCAGGTCGGCGCCGAGTTTGTTCCGCGGCTCGTGGTCCTGCATCGCCCGGCCAAGCAAGGTCAATGCCTCGCAATCCTGCATATCCTCGCGAAGCATCTCGAAGCGTGCCGTGGCGACGGGGCCGTTGGGGCCGGGCCCCAGCAGGGCGCAACTGCTGCAATTGATCATCAAGTTGCCGGTGTAGTGCGCGCCGTGGCCGTTGTCCATTTCGGCCTCGCCGTTTTTGTCGGGGAGAGCGACATGCCAGAAGTCGGCGCCGATCCGGCCCATGCCGCGGCAAGCGACGCGGTAGATGGAGTATTCCATCATGTAGCGCCATGTCGCCGGACCGGCCTCCCGCTCGCCCTTCTTCCTCAAGTAGAGAAGTTCCAATCGCGGGTTCGCCCAGCCGGGCCCCTTGAAACCGGCCCCGCCATTGACGATCGCCTGCACGGCAACCTCCACTCCGCGAATCTCCTTCAGGGGGAAATGCGAGTGTTTCACCCACCGGGCGTAGGGGGCGATCCCCTGCAGGAGATCCAGGGTCTGGTCGCTCGGCACGCTGTCGGAGGCCATGGCATACAGGATGCAATCCTCCCGCCAACCGCGCTTCTTCACGCGGTCGCGAACGCCGTCCATCACCGCGCGGAAGTACGCCTTCGCCTCCGGAGAATCGTACGTCATGGGCCTGGAAGCGGCCGCGCCGCCGGGCCTGTCCGCCACACTGACGGCGAACGGCCTGTACTTGCCGTCTCGATCCTTGTCGTACGAACCCTCCCACACGTCGATGAGCAGCGCGGTGGGGGGCGCATTGTGCTTGGCATACAGATCGAGGTAGCGATCGAACAAGCTGAAATCCACCTTCCCCGGCCCGTCGTCCTTCATCATGCGGATCATCGACTGATAGTTGCCCAGTTGCGTGCCCTCGATGGCCGTGACGGTCAGTTCCTTGTTGCCGACCTGGCCGAGGTATCTGAAGACGCCTTCGATAAGTTCAAAGTGCCGGTCGCCCCAGAGCGGAACCTTGTATTTCAGCGCCACCGATTCGGGCGATTCGATCAGCCCTAGATAGCTGGAGTAGTCCTTGGGCGCCGGGCATTTCCATGCGCTGACGAACAACGTCGCGGGGACGGCGACGGCCTTGCCGTCGGGAACCCCGATCGTCACCATGCCGGTGTACTCGCCGGGGGTGGCCGTGGCCGGGACGTTGGCGGTGAGCCAGATCGGAACGGTCGGATTCGTGGCCGGGGCAACGTCGACCAGATCATCGTAGAAGAAATGCCCGTGGCCGGAATCGGGGAATCGATGGTCAATGCGATTCTTGCCGCCTTCCTTTTCCGCATAACGAATCTGGAAGACCTTGGCCGGAAGAACGGCGCTGCCGCCTGCGAGGTGGAAATCGCTCACGGTAGCCGAGAGACCGCGGATGGGCTTGATGTCGGCAGCCACGAGCATGTCCGAGCCGCTGCCGTTGCGCGGGGCGGCCAGTTCCAGCGCCAACGGCCGGGCCGGATCGCCGCAATAGAGATCGGAGATGGGGTCGATCGGCTTGGCTTTGAAAAGGGCAAAGCCGGTGCGCGGCGCGGGCGCAGCGGCGGGCGGCGCCTGGCCCGCCGGCGGCTTGTCTTCCGCCAGACCCAAGCGGCCGAAGCCCAGGGCGAGCACTCCGAAACTGAAGATCTTGCCCTGATAGTACACCGGCGTGTTGTGCATGTCGCTGCGCTTGCCCGGATAGACATTGATGCCCTTGCCGGCCTCCACGCTTTTCCAGACGGCCTTGCCGGTCTTCATGTCGATGGCGATGGTGAAGTCGTCGGCGTCGATGCGGCTGTTGAGTTCAGCCGCTTCGATCTGCTCGCTGGTGACATTTTTGATCTGGGCGGGATCATCCACCAACTTCACCCCATATTGCCGCGGATTGAAGTTGCCGAACGGCCCGTTTTCCTGGAGCCACGCCGGTTGCTCATCGGCTGCGCGAACCGTCAGAGGCAGGGCCAACAGCAGAAACGACGCCAGGACATGACTTCGACTCGACGCACACATAGGATGCTCCTCTTGGGTAACCGTTCACGGGGGTCCTTCCTTTGGTCATGGCGGCCGGAACCCCACTACGGTAGGCCGACAACTGTGATCGTCGTTGTGTTCTATTGTACCATCGCCAACACTGCAATAGTAACGTCTGCGGCCCGGACAAAGCTGCGTGAGCCGGGCTACTTCACCTTTCGCCGCGGCGTCGGTGAATTGCGATCCAAAGAGAGATGCGGCCGCTTGCCCTCCGTCGCCCCGGGGATTACCATAATGCTCGATCGAGTGAGAGCTTCTTTTCAGTGAGAATCTCTGCCATGAAAGCCGATCGGATCACACGCCGCCGCTTTCTGGAAACCCTCCCGGCGGTCGTGGGGCCGTGTGTGCTGGCGGCTTCGGTTCGCGGCGCCGAAGACGCCCCCCCGCCCAG
>JBEKCP010000414.1:0-5638 GCA_050014815.1 Thermoguttaceae bacterium
CGAGATCGTCCAGGAGGGCCCCGAGCCGTGCGGCAGGCGTCGGGCCGTCGAAGATCGCCACCTCGCAACCGAGATCCGAGAGCCGGCGGCGGTCAGCCTCCGACGCCTCGGGCCCGGCGGCCACCAGCACGGGCGCCTCGCCGGCGGTGCGGACGAGTTGGCTCCCGGAGCCCAATGAAGCCCGGCTATCGACGACCACGCGCGTGGCGGTCCGAAAGGGGACAGTCCCATTTTCGCGACCATGCCGACCAACGCTTCGCGTCGGTGCCCGATGGTGCCCGCGAAAATCGGGACAGTCCCCCGGCCGGGCCGTCAACAGGGGATCGTCCCGCTGGACCGTCCCCCGCCCCGTGAGGATCGCATCCACGCGGCCGCGGAGCCTGTGTACCGCCTCGCGAGAGAGCGGGCCGGAGATCCAGCGGCTCTGGCCCGTCCGGGTGGCAATCTTGCCGTCCAACGTCATCGCCCACTTGGCCATCACCCATGGCCGCCCCGTGGCCAGGAGTTTGAGATAGGGGGCGTTGAGTTGCCGGGCATCATCCTCCAGCAGGCCGACGTCGACGGCGATCCCGGCGGCGGCCAACTCCGCCAGGCCGCCCCCGGCGACTTGCACGAAGGGGTCCAGCATGGCCGCCACCACGCGGCCGACGCCGGCGGCCAGGATCGCGCGGGTGCAGGGGGGCGTCTTGCCCTGGTGGCAGCACGGCTCGAGGGTCGCGTAGAGCGATGCGCCGCGGGCCCGGGAGCCCGCCAGTCCCAGGGCCTCCACTTCGGCATGATCGCCGCCGAACCGGCGGTGCCAGCCTTCGCCGATGATCTCCGCCCCGTGGGCGATCACGCAGCCGGCCATCGGGTTGGGCTCGACGGCGCCCTGTCCCCGGGCCGCCAGTTCCAGGGCCCGCCGCATGTGCCAGATATCGAGATCAGGTTGATTCATGAGGCTCGTTCCCCCTCTCCCTTCGGGAGAGGGGCAGGGGGTGAGGGCGCTCTGGGCACTAACCAGCGCCCCCGTCCCGCCCCTCTGTGTCTGCCGGGTACGGCCAGCCGGCCCTCACCCTAACCCTCTCCCGGAGGGAGAGGGGACCAGCGGCTACTCCGGCGTCCAGAGTTTTCCGCCGCCGGCGGGCTCGGAACCGCCGGGGGTCCAAAGTCGCGACGGCTCGCCGGCTGCCGCGGCCACCGGTTGCTCGGGTTCCTGCGGAGCCAGCCGGACGGGAGTGCCGTCCGGGTTCAGGAGCCCCACGTCAATCAGCAACCGGGTGAGCGCCTGGGCGACTCCCGGCTCCTCGATGTGCCGCGTCTCGACGTGATGGATCAGCCGCACGGCCTCGGGGGCCTGGCCCGCCGCGAACCGGAACGACAATTCCAGCAGGTCCCACGAGGCGCAGGACTTCCCGGCGGCCACGGCGGCGTTGCGGCCCTCCTGGACGTGGCTGAGGGCGTCCTCGATCTTCTCCGCCGTCTGGGCCAGCATGGCATAGGCTTGCATCCGCTCGGGTCGGTCGGCGAAGCTGGGCCGCGTGATAATCTCCCGACCGAACTTCTGCATGGCATCGACCGCGCGGAAGGCACTCGCGCGTTGGAAGCCGGCCCGCAGGTCGTCGTCCGAAAGCTTCTCGACCACCACCCGCGCCAGCCGCACCAGCGGCAGGGTCTGGGTCCGGCCGGGCGGCGGCTCGATGGCATCGAGGGTCGGCAGCCCCAGTTGGCGCCGCAGATCGTTGAAGTCGATGTCCGCCGCGGTCCGCCGCGACCAGTGTTCCAGGACCATGATGGCGGCGAGCAAGGGGATGCGGTTGGCCGGCTCGGCGGCCGCCTGGCGGGGCGTCTTCCCGCCGAAGATGCCCAGCGGCAGTTCGGGCCAACGCTCCAGCAGGGCCTGCCGGTGGTACTCGGCGGTGATGGCCTCGACTTGCTCCCGCGTGGTGCCTCGCGGCGGGCTCCATCGCCGCATGAGCAGTTGATGGGTGGCCGAGGTCTCGCCGGCCATCTCCTGTTGGGGCTCGGGCCCGAGGGCCTCGCCGCCCAGGGCGCCGAGCAGGGCCTTAACCGCTTCGAGGTCGCCGGCGGCAATCCCTTCAACTTCCAGCCGGGCCTCGCGGTCGGTCTGGCGGCCGAACAGCATTGCCTGGCCCAGGATCCGCGGCATGGTGGCCAGCGAGAGCCCATCGCTTGTCGGCGGCGCGGGACGATCCAGAAGCGCACAGATTACCCGCGGCGGCGGCGACTCTTCCGACGCCATGGCGGCCGCGTCGAAGGGGACCTGGGTGATCCGCGGATCGGACAATAGAACCTCCTGGAGCCGCTGGGCGTCCTGCACCGGCCAATTCAGGCGGAGCCAAGGGGTCGTATCGCCCAGCGGGTCGGCGGCGAGCATCATCGCCAGGGTCACGGCCTCGACGGCGTCTTCCAGGGGGACGTCGAGCGAGGCGAACTGCCGCCACGCCCGGGCGGCCGCGTCGTCGTCGGCCAGCCATCCGCGGAGAATGGCCACGTCCTGCCAGAGGGCCGGCGAATCGGCGACCTCGCTGGTCAATGCTTCCAGCCGCTCGGCCGCGCGGAGCCACTGGCCCAGCGGCAGCAGGTTCATCGCCTCGTCGAACCGGGGTTTCCACGGGGCGTTGGCCGGGCAGGGCACAAGCGGCGGCTCGCCCTTGATCGCCAACGGGATTTCCAGCGACCGGTTCAACCGCATCAGGTGTTCCAACGGGTGCCGATCCTCGGGGGCGGCCATCGTCTGGAACCGCCAGAGGGCCTGGGCCGCCAGCCAGTCGCCATCCTCCAGGAGCGATTCGGCCACCACGTCGATCGCCATGTACACGCGGGCCTCCATCACCCGGCTCCCCAGGGCGATCGCCCGCTGGAGCTTCGGCATGGCCGCCCGCCCCGACTCGGCAACGGCCGTCAGGATGGCCGACTCGGCCCAGGCGACCGGGTTCTCGGGGAAGGCATTCAAGAATTCGGCGATATGGGTCTGGGCGGCCTCCGGCTGATTGGTCGTCCGCAGGAGCGTGGCCTTGATGGACATCAAGCAGGCCCGCTTCTGGCCGCGGGCAATCAACTGGTCCACGTGCTGCGTGGCGGCCAGGAACTGCTCGCCCTCGAGCATCCGGTCGATTTTTTCCAGTTCCCCGACGAAATCGGGGCAGCAGAACTTGATCTTCTTGCCGGTACCGCCCGGACAGAGCGAATAGGCGTCAACAGCCATAGGGCAGGTCCCCGCTAATGGATCGCGTAAGAAAGGGAGGCAGGAGCAGCCCGGCCTCGCCGTGAAACCGAGTATTGTACCATCCCGAGCGGCCCCGGGGCAGGGGGTGGCGAAGGGGGGTGCGGCAACGTTTCTTGGCGGCGACGGCAACGGATACTAACCCGAATCGCTAGCGAGGGGCATCTCGCGGCCCCCCTCGCTAGCGCTTCGGGTTGGTATGCAACCGCCAAGAAAGATTGCCAGACCCGCGAAGGGGAAAGGGGAACGGTTGACAATCGGCCCGAGGCGGGGGAAGATGACGTGACCCGACTGGGCGGCTACGGCGCGAACTCCGGCCCCGAGCAATTCCCATGGCGACGTGTGCATCCTGCGGAACGACGATCCTCTTTGGCGGCAAGAGGAGCGGCGATCTGAGATTCTGTAGTCAGAAGTGCTTCGACAAGAGCCTTGTCGTGCAGCTCGCCGCGCAACTGCCGGAGGACCTGGTGAACCAAGAGGTGATTGCGACCCATCAAGGCCGCTGCCCCAAGTGCCAGTTGCCCGGGCCGGTGGACGTCCACGTATCCCATCGCGTCTGGTCCGCGTTGCACGTGACGCGTTGGTCGAGCAGGTCGCAGGTGTCGTGCAGATCGTGCGGCGTAAAGAGTAAGCTTGCGGATGCGATGTTCTGCTTCTTTCTCGGATGGTGGGGGTTTCCCTGGGGCTTTATTATGACGCCCATCCAGTTCTTCCGGAACCTGCTGAGCTTGTGGTCCACACCCGACCCGACTCGTCCCTCGCCCGCGCTAGAATCCTTGGTACGAGCCAAGTTGGCAGCCCAGGTGATCGCCGAGCACCAAGCCGCGAAAGTTTCGTGCGCCGATGGGGACGGGCCCGCGTAGACGGATCTATCATGCCTCCCCAGTTCATCTACGAGATGCGCCGCGTCAGCAAGTCCTACGGCGAGAAGCCCGTGCTGCGGGATATCAGCCTTTCGTTCTATTACGGGGCCAAGATCGGCGTGGTGGGCGAGAACGGGTCCGGCAAGACCACCCTGCTCAGGATCATGGCCGGCCTGGACAAGGATTTCGACGGCGACGCCGCGCTGGCCAAGAACATGCGGGTCCGGTACGTCGCCCAGGAGCCGCACCTCGACCTGGACGGGACCGTCCGCGAGCACCTCCAGGCCGCCATGCACCCGGTGCAATCGCTCGTGGACCGCTTCCACGAGGTCTCCCAAAGGATGGCCGAGCCCGGCGAAGGGGACGACATGGATAAGCTCATGGACGAGCTCGGCCGTTTGCAGGAGAAGATCGACGAGTGCAACGGCTGGGAACTGGACCGCCTGATGGACATCGCCTCGGACGCCCTGGTGCTCCCGCCCGACGACGCCCCCATCCGGCTGCTTTCCGGGGGCGAGCGGCGGCGGGTGGCCCTGGCCATGGCCCTGTTGGAGAAGCCCGACCTGCTGTTGCTGGACGAGCCCACCAACCACCTCGACGCCGAAACGATCCAGTGGCTCGAGGAGACGCTGCGGGAATATCCGGGCACGGTGATCCTCGTGACGCACGACCGCTACTTCCTCGACAACATCACCCGCTGGATCCTCGAGTTGGAGGGGGGCCGCGGGCTGCCCTTCGAGGGCAACTACTCCTCCTGGTTGGCGCAGAAGGCCGAGCTCCTGCGGGTCGTCGAGAAGAAGGAGACCGACCGGCAGAGGACGCTCCAGCGGGAGCTGGCCTGGATCCGCAACTCCCACGAAGGCCGCCGGCAGAAGAACCAGGCCCGCATCAAGGCCTACGAGCAGTTGGCCGATCAGCAGGGGGGCGATGCCAAGAGCGAGGCGATCATCCAGATCGCCCCAGGGCCGCGGCTGGGCGAAAAGGTGCTCGTGGTCAAGGGCCTCTCGAAGGGCTACGAGGTCGACGGCCGCCGCTTGACGCTCCTGGACGACTGCTCCTTCAACCTGCCGCGCGGCGCCATCGTCGGCGTGATCGGGCCCAACGGGACCGGCAAGACCACCCTCTTCCGCATGATCATCGGCCAGGAGCAGCCCGACGCCGGCACGATCGAGCTGGGCCCGAGCGTCGTGCTCTCCTACGTCGACCAGCACCGCGACGCCCTGGACGACACGAAGACCGTCTTCGAGGAGATTACCGGCGGCAAGGACACGATCGAGCTGGGCAACCTTTCGATGAACTCGCGGGTCTACCTGGCCCGGTTCAACTTCCGCGGCCCGGCGCAGCAGAAGCGGGTGGGCGAGTGCTCCGGCGGCGAGCGGAACCGCATCCACCTGGCGAAGATGCTCCGCCGCGGCGGAAACCTGGTCCTGCTGGACGAGCCCACCAACGACCTGGACGTGGGCACGATGCGGGTCCTGGAGCAGGCCCTCCTGGACTTCCCCGGCTGCGCGCTGGTGATCAGCCACGACCGCTTCTTCCTCGACCGGAT
>JBEKCP010000415.1:0-5633 GCA_050014815.1 Thermoguttaceae bacterium
CTCCCTTCGCCCACCGTAATGCACCACGCCGTCGATCATCCGGCTGATCGTCGGCGTCGTGTAGTCCAGCACCACGGGGGGCTACACGCCCAGCAGGACGGCCATGAACACCAGCGGGGCGGCGATGGCGATCTCGCGACGGGTCATGGGCCGCAGGGCCTCGGCGTGCGGGCCTTTGTACTCCGGTCCCAAGTAGACCCGCTGGATCGTCCAGAGGATGTACCCGGCCGTCAGGATGACGACGAAGGCCGCGATCACGGCCAGCACCATGCTATAACGCCACGCGGCCAGGACGACGAAGAACTCGCCGATGAATCCGCACAGGCCCGGCAGACCGAGCGCGGCGAAGAAGATCACCAGCGAGATGCCGCCGTAGACGGGCATTTTCTGGAACAGGCCGCCGAACTGGTCGAGGTCGCGGTGGTGTACCCGGTCGTAGATGACGCCGACGAGGAAGAACATGCCAGCCGAGCTGATTCCGTGGGCGATCATCTGGAACATCGCCGCGTTGACGCCCATCTTCCAGGCGGCGGCCGGGTCCAGATCGCCGGCCATGTAGCTCCAGGCCCCGATGCCCAGCAGCACGTAGCCCATGTGGCTCACGGAGCTGTAGGCCACCAGCCGCTTGAAATCCTTCTGGGCCATGGCGGCCAGCGCCCCGTAGACCATGCTCAAGACGCCCACGCCGCACACCATCCATGCCAGGTCGTAGGCCACGGCGGGGAAGATCGGGTAGCAGATCCGCAGCACGCCGTAGCCGCCCATCTTCAACAGCACGCCGGCCAGGATCATCGAGATCGGCGTGGGGGCCTCGACGTGTGCGTCCGGCAGCCAGGTGTGCAGCGGCACCGCCGGCAGCTTCACCACGAACCCGATGAACAGGAGCAGGAACGCCCACCAGCCGAGCGAGTGCCCCCAGAGGAGCGGCGTGGAAAAAGGCGACTCGGCCAGTTGGCCCATCGCCGTCAGGGCGAGGATGTTGAACGTGTGGCCGGTCTGCACGTTCTCGGCCAGGTGGCAGGCCGCTCGCTGGGCGCCGCTCAAGAGGCTCAGGTCGCCGGCGAAGTAGACCATCAAGAGCGCGATCAACATCAGCACGCTGCCGGCCAGCGTGAACAGGAAGAACTTGATGGCGGCGTACTCCCGGCGCGGCCCGCCCCACACGCCGATCAGGAAGTACATCGGCAGGAGCATCACTTCCCAGAAGACGTAGAACAGGAAGAAGTCCAGGGCCAGGAACACGCCGAGCATGCCCGTCTCCAACAGGAGAAACAGGATGCAATAGGCCTTCACGTGCCGCTGGATCGGCCAACTGGTCCACATGGCCAGCACGCTCAGGAAGGAGGTCAAGAGGACCAGCGGGAGGCTGATGCCGTCGATGCCCAGGAGGTAATCGACGTTGAAGTTGGACATCTGGATCCAGGGCCGGCAGACGACGTGCTGCATTTCGCCCACCCCCATCGCAAAGCCGGCTTCGCGGCCCGGTCCGCCGGGCAGGGCTAGCCACACGGTCAACAGCAGCACCAGCACCGTGGTGATGAGCGAGAGCTGCTTCATCGCCTCTTCCTGCCGTTTCGGCATGAAAAGGAGCACGAGCGCTGCCGCCGTCGGCAGGAAGATGATCAGGCTGAGCACTACGGCCGGATTGGATAGGGCGAGCATGGGTAGGGGTCAGTGGTCAGTTGTTGGTTGTCAGTTGTCAGTAGCCGCGGATGAATATCCGCGGATATTCATCCGCGGCTATTAGTGGTGTCAATCCAAAATCTCAAATCACGAATTCCAAATCACAAACAAATCCAAAATCTAAAATCCAAAATCCTTCCGTCTTAGCCGGTCCAATTCCAATAAATGCTGGCCAATAAGAACATCGCAACCGTCCCGACCGCCAGGAGCATCACGTACTGGCGGAGGTTGCCGGTCTGAATCGCGCGGAGCCGAAGCCCGAGGGCGTGGGTCCCTCGGGCCGTCCGCTCGATCAGGCCGTCGACGAACAAGCGGTCGATCCAGTCGTCGAGCCCCGCGACGGCGGTCACGAGCCGGGCGGCCCCGTCGGCCGCGCCGTCGATCACCCGCCGGTCCAGCCAGGCCACAAAGCCCGCGATGCGGAGCGTCGGCCGGACCCACAGGAAGGCATAAAGCTCGTCGAAATACCACTTCCGCACGAGGAAGCGGTGGATCGGGGCGAACTGCCGCCGGGCGTCCTCCGGGTCCAGTACCCGCAGGCCGTAGAACACCGTGGCCAGGAGGAACCCGCCCAGGGCTGCGCCGAAGGCCCAGAACGCGGCCGGCACGTGGATCGCCTCGTCGGGTTCCTCAAAGAAGCGGTGTTCCGGCGGGTGCGTGACGATGGTCGAATTCCAACCGGCCGAGGCCCCATCTTCGATCCCCGCAGGCCGGGCCTGCTCCAGGAGCGGCTCCAGCCCGAGGCGCGTGCCCGGTACGTTCCATGCTGCCACAACGGCGAACGTGGCCAGGATCACCAGCGGCACGACCATCGTCCAGGGCGATTCGTGGGCATGCTCGTGGACGTGGCGATCGCGCGGCGGGCCGGCGAAGGTCAGATACCAGAGGCGAAACATGTAAAAGGCCGTGATGCCCGCCCCGCCCACCGCCATCCAGAACAGCCAGGCATGCTGGGGGTTTGCATTCTTGAACGAGAGGGCCTGGGCGATGATGGAGTCTTTCGAGTAATAGCCGCTCAGGCCGACCAATAGCGGCACGCCCGCCCCGGAAATCGCCAGGCAGCCGATGAGCATGGTCGCGGCGGTCCAGGGCAGCTTTTTTCTGAGGCCGCCCATCAAAGGCATCTCATTGGTGCCGACGGCGTGGATCACCGAGCCGGAGCCGAGGAACAGGAGGGCCTTGAAGAAGGCGTGGGTGAACAGGTGGAACATGCCGGCCAGCCACCCGCCCAGCCCCAGGGCCAGCATCATGTAGCCCAACTGGCTGACGGTCGAGTAGGCCAGCACACGCTTGATGTCGGTCGCCGTAATGGCGATCGTGGCGGCGATGAAAAGCGTGATGCAGCCGACGTAGGCGATCACCAGCAGGACTTCCGGCGTAAAGACGGGATAGAACCGGCCGACGAGATAGACCCCGGCGGCCACCATGGTGGCGGCGTGGATGAGGGCGCTCACGGGCGTCGGGCCCTCCATGGCGTCCGGCAGCCAGACGTGCAGCGGGAACTGGGCGCTCTTTCCCACGCAGCCGCAGAAGATGCCCAGCCCGGCAACGACCAGGAGCCAGTAGCCATAGCCCTGGGCACGCCAAGTCTCCACATGCCGCTGGACCAGCCACTCGGAGCCTTCAGGACTGACAACCTTGTCGCTGTCAGCTTCCGGATCGTATGTCCACACACGCGGGTGACTGGGCAGCGGGCGATAGTGACGGGTTGCCAGCCATGCCAGCGCACAGTCGACGGGTGAGGCCATAGCCTTTTCGGCCTCGGCCCGTGCGGCGAACTTGACCATGCCGTCGGGCACGCGGGGCGAATGTTCAACGTGCGTGGCCCGCTCGTCGCTGCCACCGCTAAGCTTGCCCGCGGTGAGATCGACCACTTCCTCTGCCGGCCGGACCTGGCTGAAGATGCCCGGCTGCTGCTCGCCGTGGTTGTCCTTGTAATTCCCGAACGAAAACGTGCCCGTGCCGGCCCA
The DNA here is from genome assembly GCA_050014815.1 of Thermoguttaceae bacterium. Lineage (GTDB taxonomy): Bacteria > Planctomycetota > Planctomycetia > Pirellulales > Thermoguttaceae > JBEKCP01. The sequence continues at coordinate 3,654 of JBEKCP010000415.1, forward strand.
GATGGCCATCAGGCCGATGATCATGCCGAAATCGCCGACGCGATTGACGATGAACGCCTTGTTGGCCGCGTTGCAGGCGCTCTTGCGCTCGATGTAAAAGCCGATCAGGAGATAGGAGCAAATGCCCACCAATTCCCAGAAGGCGAATACCATGGCCAGGTTGCCCGCCAGCACCAGCCCCAACATGCTGAAGCAGAAGAGCGAGAGATACTGGTAGAAGCGGTGGAAGCGGCCGCAGCGGCGGACCGGCTGGCCGTCGGAGAGTTTCGACAGCGGATCGGTCACGTCGTCGAGTTCCTCGTGCATGTAGCCGAACGAGAACAGGTGGATGCACGAGGCCACGAGCGTTACCATCGTAAACATGGCGATCGTGAGGCCGTCGATGTAGTAGCCGATCGTGATCGCGAGCCGGCCGAACCGGGCAAGGGTGTACCAGTCGCCGGAGAGCGCCTCGACGTGCGCGGAGTGCGAAGCCGCAAGCGGATGGACGACGAGCCAGACGATCAACGCCGCAAGCGACAGCAGCAGCGAGCCGACGATGGCCGCGGTAGCCAGGTAGCCGGCGCAGCGTCCGCCGTGGCCCATCTTCGGGCCCCAGAAGACGATCAGCACGAACGAGGCCAGCGGCAAGAGCCAGGCCAGGCCCAGGAGCGTCGGTAGCAGGGTGTTGAGCGTTTCGAGATCCATGTTGGTTACAGCAAATTGAAAATTGAAAATTGAAAATTGAAAATTGAAGCGCGCGGCGCGGGGGTTGGAGGACCGGCAGCAACTCGAAGCCCTCGATGCTCAATTTGCAATTTGCAATTTGCAATTCTCAATTTACAATTCCTCTTCATCCCTTCAACCGCTGCCCGCGGTCCACGTCCACGGTCGAGAAGTTCCTGTAAAAACAAAGTGCGATGGCCAGGGCGACGGCCGCCTCGGCCGCGGCCAGGACGATGACGAATAGGGCGATAAACTGCCCGTCCAGTCCCAGGCCCAGCCGCCCGCCGGTCCCCAACATGGGGCTGCCGAAGGCGACGAAGTTCAGGTTGGCCCCGTTCAAGACCAATTCGATGCCCATCAGGACGCCGATGGCGTTTCGCTTGACGGTCATTGCGACCACGCCGCAGACGAACAGGATCGCGCCGACGACGAGGTAGTGGGCGGGGCCGACGAGTTGGGTTAAGAGGTCCATGGGGAAATTGTCCGTTGTCAGTTGTCCGTTGTCAGTCGTCGTTTTGCCCGGGCCAGGTAGGCCGCCCCGACCAGGACCACGAGCAGATGGACGGAGATGATCTCGAACACGAGCAGGTAGCCGGGCGGGCGGAGACTTGCCGGCTCGGGGGGGGTGGCGTCCAACTGGTCGGTGCGGACGCCCAACAGGCCCATGGCCAGTTGCGTTGTCTCGAATTTCGGCGATAGATCGGTGGTCGCAGCGGTTTCGTGACTCGCCGTTGGGGCGACCATGACGACCGTCTGGAGCAGCACGGCCAGGAGCGCGCCGCCCACCAGGGCGGCCAGGATCCACTGGCCGCCGCCGGTCCGCATCGAGGCCAGCGGCCCCCGCGCGGTCAGCATGACCCCGAATGCCAGGAGCACCAACGTCCCGCCGACGTAGACCATCAGTTGCATGGCCCCCAGGAACTGGGCGCCGGCGAGGAAGAAGAGGCCGGCCACCGCCCCCAGCGACATGACCAGGTAGAAGGCCATCCGCACGACGTTGGCGGCCAGGACCACCGCCAGGGCGAAGACGCACGCCAGCGAGGCGAGCAGGAGGAAGAAGAAGCTGTGCCAGAGGGGAACCATCATCGGCGGCCTCCCTTGGAATTGGAAATTGCAAATTGCAAATTGTCCATTGCAAATTGCAAATTGCCGAAAGTCCAAGAATCGGGCGGTTCGTGCTTCTCAATTTGCAATTTGCAATTTGCAATTCTCAATTTGCAATCGGCCTGCGTACGTTCGTTATCGGCGGCCGGCGGTTTCAATCCGCCGCCAGCG